>JAEMGR010000012.1 GCA_016458225.1 Myxococcaceae bacterium JPH2
CGGCGACCTCTTCGCCGAGCATCGGATGCGGCAGCGCGAACGCAAGGGCTTGCTGCACGGCGGGGTGTTCCAGGAGCACCGTGTCCACCTCCAGCGGGCTGACCTTCTCACCGCCTCGGTTGATGAGTTCTTTCAGTCGCCCGGTGAGGCGCAGGTATCCGGCGGCGTCGAGCGTGCCCTGGTCGCCCGTGCGGAACCAGCCTTGCGTGAAGGCCCGAGCGTTGGCCTCGGGATTGTTCTCGTAGCCGTCCATGACCCCGGGGCCACGGATGACCACTTCGCCGAGCGCGCCGGGCGGCAGGAGTTCGCCCGTGTCTCCGAGGATGGCCACTTCGGGACCGGAGGCGATGCCCACCGAGCCGGGATATCGCGGGCGAGGTGGCAGCGGATTGGAGGCCATCTGGTGCGAGGCTTCCGTCATCCCGTAGCTTTCGATGACGGGTACGCCGAAGGTGGACTCCAAGCGCTCCATCACGACGGGTGGGAGCGAAGCGGAGGAGGAGCGCAACAGGCGCAGGCGGCCCGCTTGGATGACGGCTGCGTGACGCGTCGCGCGCTCGAGGATGGCCTGATGCATGGTGGGCACGGCCGTGTACCAGGTGGGCCGTGCCTCTTCGAACCAGGAGAAGAACCGCAGCGCATTGAAGCCGGGGGTGCACACCACGCTCGCGCCTGCGCTCAGGCTCGCGAGCACCGCGGCCACGAGGCCGTGGATGTGGAACAGCGGCATGATGTTGAGGCACACGTCCTCGCGACGGAGCGCCAGGGTCTCGGCGATTCGCGTCGCGGAGGCAACGAGGTTCCGGTGTCTGAGTGGCACCAGCTTGGGCCGCGCGGTGGTCCCGGACGTGTGCAGCATGAGCGCTACATCCTCGGGCTGTGCGAAGCCGGGCCTGGGGGCCTCGGTGTTCGTGGTCGTGTCCGGTTGCAGCGTGAAGGTGCCTGTGGGGCCCTGGCTATCGACGCACAGCTCCAGCACGCGCAGGCTATGTCTCGCCGCCACGGCTCGTGCCGGACTGTCCATTCCCTGGGGAATGATGAGCGCCCGAGCGCGCCGGTCGGTGAGGGAGAACTCGAACTCCTCTTCGCGGTAGGCCGGATTGAGGGGAGCCGTGGTCGCGCCGCAGGCCACGGCGACGAACGCGGTGGCTGCCTCGGGGCCATTGGGGAGCACCAACGCGATGCGGTCGCCTCGCCCCAGCCCCAGCTCATTCAGCGCGCGCACCGTACGGTGGATGAGTTCTCTCAGGCCGCCATGGGTCAGCCCTGGCTTTCCTGGCGCGCTCACCGCGACGTCCGAGTCCGCGCCGCGCGAGAGGAGCCCCATCAAGGTGTCCGCGAACTCCATGCCGCCTCCGTCGTTCCATCCGTGCCGGGCTCGGGCTGCTCTACGTGCGACAGGGCTCGGACCGGGTTGCTCACCTGCGAGCGGTGCGGGGACTGATCCCGAACAAGCCTGAGCCTACTCGCGCGGTGCTCCGCCGACGACGGATGTCCGTGGGGCTGCTCCCGCGAGGCCAAGGCGCTCGTCCTCGGACGCTCATCGCGAGTTCGTTTGCCGTCCCGCGGTCTGCGGTCGCTCCGCGCGAGTTCGTGAAGCTCACGGTGCTCGCGCTGGCGCCTGTGCCTCGACGTGGTGCGTTCGCTCAGCGCTACTTCGAGAGCAGCACGGAGAGCGCCGCGATGCGCTGGGCCTCGGGGGCGCGGTCGAGCGTCTCCGGGATGATGAGCTTCACGGGTGACTCGCGCCGGTCTCCGCACGCGCGCCAGCCGATGTACTCGTGCTTGTCGTGGGCGATGAGGTCGTAGCTGCACGCGCCCACGTTGCCGATGAGTTCCTCGGGACTCAGGGTCAGGTGCGAGGGCTTGCCGCCGAACGTGCCGTTCGCGGCCACGGACTCGGGCTCCTTCTGCAGCCGCAGGTCCACCGGGCCCTTGCCCGTGCTCCCTTGGATGCGAGTCCCCGCGACCTTCAGGTCCACCGGCTGGCCGTAGGCCTGCCCGCGCACGGCGGCCTGCGACAGGTCGAGCTGTAGCTCAGGGCTGGTGATGGTTCGCGGGGTGACTTCCGCCGTGACGTTGAAGTTGGGCGCGCTCAGCTCCAGGCGCTTCTCGGAGCGGGCGAACGCCAGGCTCCCCACGAGCAGCGAGGCGGCGACAATCCGGACGATCTTCATGGCCCAAAACTAGGCCGTGGCAGCTCGTGCCACCGGGGCCGCTTCACCGGCCGCTCGGAGGGCGACGCGGACGAGCAGGCCCTTCGCGCCAGAGGGGAGAGGGCGCCTGGCCCACGGTCCGCGGGGGAGGGGAGAGTCCCCCGGGACCGGGGCGCCCTGGGAAGCAGGGCTCGGGAGCGGTGCCTTCAGGGAGGAAGGACAACCCACTCCTGAAGAGGCCCCCAGCCTTCGCGCATCCCAAAAAAATGATTTCCCCCTGGGGGGAAGTTGCCCTCCCTGATGCGGAACCCTCCGTAATTTCTAGGTTCTGATACTTTGGGGGGCCGATGGGTTGCCCGGACGAAACGACGCTGAGCGACTTCCTGGTCGGCGCGCTCTCGGAGGAGCGCCGGGCGTCCGTGCTGGCGCATGTGGAGGGCTGCCCGTCCTGTCAGCGCGCGCTGGCGGCGGCGGAGGACTCGCCCCGGCTGGAGGTGCCCTGGACGGACCCTCCCGCGCTGCTCCAGCGCGGGGCCCTGTTGGCGCGCTACGTCGTGCTCGAGCCCATTGGGGTGGGGGCCATGGGCGTGGTGTACGCGGCCTACGACCCCGAGCTGGACCGCCAGGTGGCGCTCAAGCTGCTGCGCCCCGAGGGCCGGCACATGGAGGAGCTGCGGATGCGGCTCTTGCGCGAGGCGCAGTCGCTCGCGCGCCTCTCGCACCCCAACGTGGTGGCCGTGCATGACGTGGGCGTCTGCGGCGACGGCATCTTCCTGGCGCTGGAGCTGGTGGAGGGAAACACCCTGGCGGATTGGGTGAAGTCGCCGCGCCCGTGGCCGGAGGTGCTGCGCATCTTCCTGGACGCGGGGCGGGGGCTCGCGGCGGCGCACTCGGCGGGGCTGGTCCATCGTGACTTCAAGCCCGCCAACGTCCTGGTGGGCAAGGACGGGCGCGTGCGGGTGACGGACTTCGGTCTGGCCCGACCCTCCAACCGCGGCGGTCCTCCGGTCGCGGCCCCCGTGGCGGTGCCTCTCCCGGCGGAGGGCGGAGGGGCGGACGCGCTGTTGACCCGCACGGGCGCGCTGCTGGGCACGCCCGCGTACATGGCCCCGGAGCAGCTCATGGGCCGCGGGGCCGACGCGCTGTCGGACCAGTTCAGCTTCTGCGTGGCGCTGCACGAGGCCCTCTATGGCCTGCGCCCGTTCGAGGGCGTCACCCCCGAGGCCCTGGGCGAGGCCGCGCTCGCCGGTCGGGTGCGCCCGCCACCGCGTGACAGCCGCGTGCCCGCCTGGGTGCGCGCCGTGGTGTTGCGCGGACTGAGCCCCAAGCCCGAGGACCGCTTCCCTTCGATGGAGGTGCTGCTCGGCGCGCTCACTCGTCACCCGGTGCGCCGCGTGGGGCTGTGGGCGACGGCGGTCGCGTTCGCGTGTCTGGTGGGCGTGGGCGTGGGTTACGGCGGCGCGCACCGCCGCGAGGTCCGCTGCGAGCAGGAAGCGGAGAACCTCGCCCGGGTCTGGGGGCCGGCGCAGCGTGAGCGCGTGCACTCGGCCTTCCTCGCCACTGGCAAGCCCTACGCCGCCTCCGCGTGGGAGACCATCTCCGCCGAGCTGGACGCGCACGCGGGCCAGTGGCGCGCGCTGCGTACCGAGGCCTGCCTCGCGACGGGAGGCTCCGCGCCCGAGGCGGCCTGGCAGACCCAGGCCTGCTTGGACGCGCGGCTGTGGCAGCTCGCCGCCATCACCGAGGTGCTGGAGAACGCGGACGCGCAGACGGTCCAGAACGCGCAGCAGATGATCTCCTCCTTGGAAGGACTGGAGGGGTGCCGCGACGCGCCGGTGCTCTCCACCCGGCCTCAGCCGCTGGAGGCGCTCCGTCCCAAGGTGGATGCGGCCCGCCGCAAGCTCGCCGAGGCGCGTGCTCGCATGGAGGCCGGGCGTCACGCCGACGGCATCGTGCTGACCACGGCGCTGCTCAAGGACATCGCGAGCATCGACTACCGCCCGCTCGAGGCCGAGGTCCTGCTGCTCCATGGCCACCTGCACGGCATGGCCGGCAAGCTCACCGAGGCGGAGGGCATCCTCTACCGCGCGCTCTGGGCGGCCGAGGCCAGTCGCGACGACGAGACCGTGGCTCGCGCCTGGATCCTCCTCATCTGGGTGGTGGGAGATCAGCTCGCTCGCGTGGGAGAGGCGGACCGGTTGGCCCAGCACGCCCGCGCCGCCGTGGATCGGCTGGGGCGTGACCGCTTCCCCGCCATCGCCACGGACTTGCATCTGCGACTGGGTGGCGTGTGGCTGGTGGAGGGCCGGCTGGAGCGCGCCGCCGAGGAGTTCACCGAGGGCCTGGCCCTATCGCGCAAGGCCTATGGTCCGGAGAGCCTGCGCACCTCCTACTTCGTCTCAGGGCTGGGCCGGGTCCGCTCGCGCCAGCTCCGGTCCGCCGAGGCGCTCACGCTGTACCGCAAGGCCCAGGCGCAGCGCGAGGCCATCTGGGGACCGGACCATCCCGGGCTGGCGCTCAACCTGAGCAACATCGCCGCGGAGCTGATGGCCCTGGGGCGAAGAGAGGAGGCCATCTCGGTGTGGCGCCGCTCGCTGGCGCTCCTGGAGGCCTCTCGCGCGGCGGACCATCCCAGCCTGGCGGCGCCGCTCAACAACCTGGGCTCGGTGCTGCGCGTGCTGGGCCGGCTGGACGAGGCGCGCGAGTACTTGACCCGAGCGGTCGCCATCTTCGAGCACAGCAAGGGGACCGACCACCCGAACACGGCCATCGCGCTGTCGGGCGTGGGCATGGTGGCCTACGACTCGCAGCACTTCGAGGAGGCCCTGTCCTATCACCGGCAGGCGGTGGAGCGGCTGCAGCGCGCGTTGGGCGCGGACACGTCCCGGGCCGCGCCGTCGCTCATGTACATGGGGATGGCGCAGCAGCGCCTGGGACGCAACGCCGAGGCGCGGCGCAACATGCTGCGCGCCTTGCAACTCTGGGAGACGGAGAACGGGCCGGAGAGCGCCACGCTGGGCTTCGCGCTCCGTCCGCTGGCGCACCTGGAGCTGGCCACCGGCGTACCCAAGCAGGCGCAGGCCCACTGCGAGCGGGCCTTGAAGCTCGATGAGAAGGCGCAGGGCGCCGAGTCCCCCGATGTGGCGTTGGATCTCGCGTGCGTGGCGGAGGCGCAGCTCCAGTCGGGCGCGGTGGACCCCGCCGTGCCGTTGTTGGAGCGGGCGCTGCGGGTGCACACCATCGCCTCGCGGGATCCTCTCGACGAGGGCTGGGCCACCTTCCTGTTGGGGAAGGCCTTGGCCGCGCGAGGAGGACCTGGCGACGCGGAGCGCGCCACCGAGCGGGTGGAGTCCGCGCGAGCCTGCATGACGAAGCTGGGCGTGCGCGCCACCTTGGAGCTGAAGGAGGTGCAGGACTGGTTGGCCCACCCGCCCGAGGCCCCCTCCCTTGCCCGACACGAGGTGACTCCATGAGCCAAGCCCGTGACTCCCTGGTGGCGGTGTTTCGGGCGCGACTGCCCGCCACGCGTCAGTCCGAGCTGGACGCCGTGGAGGGCTTGGAGGCGCGGCTCGCGGAGTTGGTGGAGAAGGCCCACACGGCGTGGCCCGAGCTGGAGATGCGCGGAGCGGTGTTCATCGAGCATGTGGCGCGCCACCTCCCGTCGGCGCCCGTGCCGGATGCGCTGGGCCAGCTTCACGTGGCGGACCTCTATCTGGCGTGCGCGTGCGCCACGGGAGAGCGCCGGGCGCTGGCCGCCTTCGAGCAGCACGTGTTGGAGAAGGTCCCTCCTCGGCTGGGCGCGCTGCCTCCCGCCACCGTGGACGAGGTGCTCCAGGTGATGCGCCAGCGCCTGCTCCTGGGGCGTCCCGACGCGCCCGCGAAGATCGCGGACTACTCGGGGCGGGGGCCGCTCTTGGCGTGGGTGCGCATCATCGCCACGCGCATCGTGGGGGAGCTGGCGAGCCAGGACGGACGCCAGGAGCTCTTCGACGAGCCGCCCGAGGCGCTGGCGCGGATGTTCTCGCCGGACGACCCGGAGCGCGCGCTGCTGAAGGAAGACACGCGGCAGGCGCTGGCGGAGGCCCTGCGCTCGGGACTGGCCGCGCTGTCCGAGCGGGAGCGCGCGCTCCTGCGGCTGCACCATGTGCACGGCCTGACCATGGACCGCCTGTCCACGATGTATGGCGAGCCGCGCTCGAGCGTGGCGCGCAAGGTGACGCAGGCGCGCGAGCGGTTGTTGAAGTTGATCCGCGCGGCGCTGGCCTCGCGCACGCAACTGGAGGGCTCCGAGCTGGAGAGCCTCCTGGGGTTGGTGCGCAGTCGTCTGGACTTCAGCATCCACCGCTGGATGGATTGAGCCTCAGCGCGCGGCGCGGTCTCGACCCGGCTGAGGTCGAGGCGCATCCGCCGACTCGCCCGCGAGCGCCTGGGTGATGCGCTCCGGGGACCAGCGCGGATCCAACACGGGGCAGAAGTAGCCCGGCCCGACCTGCTCGCGCACGGCCCAGGCGAAGAAGTCTCGCGCCACAGAGTGGACCTCTTCGGGAAGGAAGAGCACGGCGACGTCGTACTCGGTGAAGCGCAGCAGGCCGGGGACGCGCCATTCCCGCTCCCAGTCGAAGCGGTAGCTGTAGGGCGCGTTGTGGGTGTCACCCTGGATGTCCACGAATGGCGTCATGGCCCAGAGCGGCTCGCGCGACGCGTCCGGCGCCGCGAGCGCCTGTTGGAGCTGCTGCTTCATCGCGAGGTGCGCGGGCGAGCCGTATTGGACATACCAGACGGGGCCGCCACCTTGGGACAGCACGTAGCTCTTCCGGAACGCAATGCCATACAGGCTGCGCCGCTCGACGAGCCGGCCCAGTTGATCGAACGGAATCTCGCTGAAGCACACGGAGCGTTGGCGCTCGGCCACCGAGGGCTCGCGCCGCGCGATGCCAAAGCCCTCCGCGCCGGGGATGAGCGTGCGCATGCCCAGGATGCTCATCATGTTCTGGTAGGCGTCGTCGTACGGCGGCCCGGGCCTCGTGAAGTGCACCACGAAGTCGGACATGTCCCGCCACTGTGAATTCGCTTGATAGCCGAGCATTGCCGTCGACCCCCGCCGTCGACTGTTCCGGAGCACGTCCCACGCGGCAAGCCGTTCTTCCCACGCCCCTTCGCGGTCGCTCGAGGCACGAGCCAGCGGGCGCGACCGTTGTGTGCCTTCGCCGCCAGGGGACCGCGAGTTCGCAGGGCAGGAGTGCGACCGAGCGGTGCTCCTGCTTCTCGCGCGCGGGCCCGCCCGGCGTCACCCCTCGCGGGCACGCGTCAGACGCATCAGTCCCAGTCCCGCGAGCACCGTGATGCTGGCGACCATCGCCTCGCGGGCACTCGCTCCCGCGATGACGAGCGTCGCGCCCAGCACGAGCGTGGGCAGCGCCAGCAGCGCATGCGCGGGGCGCAGTCCCCGTTCTCCACGCCGAGCGAGCACCGCCAGCGCCGTGGCCGTCACGCCGTACTGGAGCAGCACCGCGATGCTCGACAGCGCGAAGAGCTCCGACAAGTCCCCCAGGTTGACGAACAGCACCACCAGTCCCCACGTCACCGCGAGCGCTCGCGTGGGCACTCCCGCCGCCGTCATGTGCTCCAGCCCCAGGAGCGAGCGCGACCCCGAGGCGAGCGCGGACAAGTAGCGCGGCGTCGTCACCAGCATCCCCAGACAGATGCCGAGCGCGGAGACACTCGTGCCCAGGCCCACCCACTCTTCCATCCTCGCGCCGCCCCACACGCCCGAGGCCGCCGCCAACGGAGCGGTCGCCTGCCCGAGCTGGGGCAGGGCCGCGACGCACGCCCACACCAGGCCCACGTAGAGCCCGACGGCCGCGAGCAGCGAGCCCACGGTCGCCAGCGGCACGGTGCGCTCCGAGGACCGCACCTGTCCGGCGATGACCGGGACGATCTCGAACCCCTGGTACGCGAACATCACCGCCAGCCCCGCGCGCAGCCACGAGGCCCCTGACTCCGCGGGGACGAGCGCCACACGAGGCCCACCGGCCATGACGAAGGCGAGGATCAATCCGGCGAGCGGCAGCAGCTTGAGCACCGTGAGCGTGGTCCACGCGCGAGCCGAGACGCGGATGCCCGAGGCCACCACCGCCGCGAGCACCGTCGCCAACCCCGTGGCCAGCGCGCGCTGCCCCACGGCTTCCGAGAGCCCCAGTGAAGGCGCCAGGGCCCGCGCGAGCCCGGCCACCACGGCGGACGTGCTGAGGAACGCGCTGACGTACGCCACCCAGCCCACGAGGAACGACGCGCGCTCCCCAAAGGCCGCGCGAGCGAAGACGACCGGACCTCCATCCGCGTCGAAGCGACGGCCCAGCACCGCGAAGGCGAGCGCCACCGGTACGAGCGCCAATCCCGTGAGCGCGAACGCGAGCACCGCGCCGCGCCCGGGGGCCAGCGCGGCCACCTCGGCGGGCGCGAAGAAGATGCCCACGCCGACGATGCCGTTGACGCCGAGCGCCAACAGCTGCCACGGCCCCACAGGGCGTGTCTGGGACGGAGTCGCGGCGGTGGCGAGTGTGGGCACGGCGGAGCAGTTCACTACGGACGCACCCGCGCGCGCCATCCCCTGCGACGTCTGCGGTTGACGCTCTTGGCGTTTGCCTTCAGGCTCCGCCGGCCGTCGTGGCTCGGGCAGAGGGGCTGGCCCAAGGGGAGGGTGGATGGACGTCGTTGCGTCGCAGTGGGTGCCGCTTCACGCCTGCGCCGATGAGCCCGAAGCCGCGGTGATTCGCTCGCTGCTCGAGGCTCACGGCATCGCCTGTGTCGTCCGGGGCGGACACCATCGCGCGATGCTGGGCGCGCTGGGCAGCTACATCGAAGTCACCGTGCTCGTCACCGCAGAGGACCGCGCGCGGGCGCGCGCCCTGCTCGACGCCGAGGACATGGAGGCTCCGCCGTCCTCGGAGTCACCAGGCGCCCTGGCGGATGGGGTCTGCGCCGTCCATGGCGCGAGCGCCACGACGACCTGCACGCGCTGTGGGGTCTTCCTCTGCGAGCAATGCACGCGCGCCGCAGCGGGGCGCTGCGAGGACTGCCAGGACCGGGCGAGCGAGACGGGGGAGCAGCGCCGCGCGAGGCGACGCAAGCTGGCGGCATGGTTCATCATCCTCTGCATGGTGATGCCTACGCTCGTGAGTCTGTGCGTCCTGACGCTGCGCAAGCTGTTTCAGTGAGCGGTGGGCGAGCGCCCATCGGAGTCATTCTTTCTCAGGGTCCCCGAGGTCCTCATGCGAAGCCTCCTCGTGTTGCTTGTCATGCTGTCCACCCCGGCCCTGGCCCAAAGCCAGACGCCAGCGGGTCCGCCGTCGTTTCTCCGGCAGTTCGCGGAGACGCGCATGTTCAACAGCGGGCGCCCCGTGGCGGCGAGCATCTCGCCCGACGAGAAGACCGTCTATTTCCTGCGCGCGCCGCCCCGCTCCAACGTCATGACGCTGTTTGCCTTTGACGTGGCGACCGGCCAGACGCGCGAGGTGCTCACCCCCGCGACCGTGCTGCACGGCGCCGCCGAGACGCTGAGCCCCGAGGAGCGCGCCCGGCGCGAGCGCATGCGCATGTCCTCCGCGGGCTTCAGCTCGTATGAGCTGTCCGAGGATGGCACGAAGGTGCGGCTCACGCTGTCGGGCCGGGTGTACGTGGTGGAGACCGCCACCCAGAAGGTGACGGAGCTGCCGCTGGAGCCGGGCGTCCTCGTGCCCTCGTTCTCGCGAGACGGCAAGCAGGCGGCGTTCGTCCGCGACAACGATGTCTATCGCGTGGACCTGGCGACGGGCCGCGTGCAGCGCGTCACCAAGGGCGGCACGGCGGCCAGGAGCCACGGCCTGGCCGAGTTCATCGCCCAGGAGGAGATGGGCCGCTTCGAGGGCTACTGGTGGAGCCCGGACGCCAAGGCCATTGCCTTCACCGAGTCGGACACGAGCGGGGTGGAGAAGCGCACCTTCGTGGACCCCATGTTCCCCGAGCGCGGCGGTGAGACGCTGTCCTATCCCCGCGCGGGCACGCCGAACGCGCAGGTGAAGCTGGGCATCGCGTCGCTCACCGGCGGCGCGACCGTCTGGGTGGACTGGGACGCGAAGGCGTATCCGTATCTCGCCACCGTCACGTGGCCCAAGAAGGGACCGCTGACCGTCCTGGTGCAGAGCCGCACCCAGACGGAGGAGCTCTTGCTCGCGGTCGATGAGAAGACGGGCAAGACGCGCACCCTGCTGACCGAGCGCGACGCCGCGTGGGTCAACCTGGATCAGCCCTTCCCCAAGTGGCTGGACGACGGCAGCGGCTTCCTCTGGTCCACCGAGCGCAACGGTGCGCCCGAGCTGGAGCTGCGCGCTCCGGATGGGAGCCTCGTCCGCTCGCTGGTGAAGCCTGACGCGGGGTATCGCGCGCTGGTGAACTACCAGCCCCAGGCGGACATCGTGGACTTCCTCGGCGGCCCCAACCCCACCGAGCGCTACCTGTACCGCGTGACGCGGGGTGGGGCGCCCACGCGGGTGACGTCCGGCGGCCCGGCCGTGGAGTCCGCGCGCACCAGCGCCCAGGCGGGCCTCTTCGTCATCACGTCCGAGGGGCTCACCCAGATGCGGCGCCAGCGCATCGTCCGCGCGGACGGCACCGAGGTGGGCGTGCTCCCCTCGCTCGCCGAGGAGCCCTCCTTCACCCCGACCACGGAGGTGCGTCAGGTGGGCGCGGAGAAGTTCTGGACCGCCATCACCCGGCCTCGCGACTTCCGTCCTGGCGTGAAGCTCCCCGTCATCGTGGAGATCTACGGCGCCGCCGTTCCGCTCGTGCAGCACGCCATGGCGCGCAACCTCCTGTCCCAGTGGATGGCGGACCAGGGCTTCATCGTCGTGAAGTTCGACGGGCGTGGCACCGCGCTGCGGGGAAGGGATTGGGAGCGCGCGCTCAAGTATGACTTCGGGGGTGTTCCGCTGGATGACCAGGTGACCGCGCTGCGCGCGCTGGCCGCCGAGGTTCCCGAGATGGACCTGCGGCGCGTGGGCATCACCGGCTGGAGCCACGGCGGCTACATGTCCGCGATGGCCGTGCTCAAGCGACCGGATGTCTTCAAGGCCGCGGTGGCGGGAGCGCCGGTGGTGGACTGGCGGGACTACGACACGCACTGCACCGAGCGCTTCCTCGGGACGCCGCAGGAGCACCCGGAGGCCTACGAGAAGACCTCGCTGCTCACCTACGCGAAGCAGGACAAGCCCATGGGCAAGCTCCTGCTCATCCACGGCACGAACGACGACAACGTCTTCTTCCTCCACTCGCTGAAGCTGTCGGACGCGCTGTTCCAGGCCGGCAAGGCGCACGAGCTGCTCCCGCTCGCGGGCTCCTCGCACATGCTGTCCAATCCCGCGGTCAGCGAGCGGCAGTGGCAGCGCGTGATGCGCTTCTTCCAGGACAACCTCTGAACGGCGCGCCCTACGCGTCGGTGGCCTGGAAGCGGGGCCACAGCTCGGCGGTGATGCCCGTGCGCGCGGTGATTCGGCCGCCGACACGGGTGACGCGCTCCAGGTTGTAATACAGCGTCCAGTCGCCGCCCCGGTTGAAGCCAAACACCCGGGCCTGCGAGCTGACGTGGAGATACTGGGCCGGGCCGAACTGCGAGGTCGGCTCGCCCTTCTTCCATCCCGGCAGAAAGCCAGACATCACGGTCTCCAGCTTCCCGTAATACTTCGTGTACACCTTCATCTGGTGCACGGCGGTGGCCGCGAACTGCTCCTCCACCGTCTTCGACGCGTCGAATGCGACGACGAGCCGGGGGGAGTCATAGTTGGCGTGAGCGACCAGCGGCTTGCGCTCCAGTCCATTCACATACAAGCAACAGCCATTGAGCGGCGCGGTGGCGAAGAACTCCGTCTCCGCCGTGGCGTGCAAGGTCAGGTGATAGGCCTTGCCGGTGCTCCAGGGCAGGAAGTACGCGCGCACCTTCTTCGAGACGGGCGCGGACTGGAAGATGCTGAAGAAGCCCGTGGGCGCGGGGGGCGCTTGGAACGCGACATCCAGGCCGCCATCCCCGAGGTCGCGAAGGTAGAGGTCCCTCACGTTGTGTCGCGCTGCGTATTGCAGCGTCGCCATCTCCTCGCTCTCCACCACCAGCTTGCCCGCGGCGCTCTCCGTCTTGTTGCCGACCTTGTCGTCTGGGACTTGTTGCCGACCTTGTCGTCTGGGATGCGCACCGTCCGGGTGCCGAGATACGCCACTGGGTCTTTCTTGAACTCACTCCACTGTGTCGCATTCATGCGCGGCCCCGGGCTCCCATTGCCTGACGACGGAGTCCCGTCATCTTATCCGGGGGCATTTCTCACAAAAGGAGCTTTGCCCATGTTGCGACGAATTCTTGTATCGACGCTGCTCGCGGCCGGTGTCTCGCTGGGGTGTGGCGGAACCGAGCCCGTGGCGGACGAGTCCACGACGGGGCAGCAGAAGGCGGGGCTGGTGGATTCGTGCTCGCGGCTCCAGGGCCGTGGCTGTGGCCCGTTCTCGGAGCTGCCGTGTGTCTTCAGCGACGGGACGCCCGGCACCTGCTACTGCCAGGACATCCCGTTCAATCAGTGGCAGTGCACCACGCTGGACTGAGGTGAGGCCGCGGAGGGCGGCGAGACTTCAGCCGCCCTGCCGCATCTTCCGCATGTCGATGAGGATGTCGTAGTTGCGCGGCTCGGGGAGGTTGGGGCCCGCGGCGAAGCGGTAGAGGTGGCTCGGGTCGCGCTCCAGCGGGAAGCGCTCCTTCATCAGGGCCTTGAGCATCTCCTTGGCCACCCACTCGGCATCCACGGAGACCGAGCCGAACTCGTCCAGGTAGCGGCGCGGGGCGGACGTGTCCGTCTGGCGCGCGGTGAGCACGAAGACGCGCGACTGCTTCGCGGGCTCCACCTGCCGCGCGCCTTGCTCCATGAGCGCCAGCTCGCGGG
This sequence comes from Myxococcaceae bacterium JPH2, assembly GCA_016458225.1. Lineage (NCBI taxonomy): Bacteria > Pseudomonadati > Myxococcota > Myxococcia > Myxococcales > Myxococcaceae > Myxococcaceae bacterium JPH2. The sequence goes on from JAEMGR010000012.1 coordinate 13,112, forward strand.
CCTGGGGCAGCGCGAACAGCTCCAGGGACTGACGGTGGGCCAGCAGCGCGCCGGCCCCGACGAACAGCGCCAGCACGCTCGTCATGACCCACGGCCCGCGCCGAGGCCAGCAGCTCCCCAGGTTCATGAGCGAGCCGGCGACGAACACGCCCCACACGCCCGTGAGCGCATAGAGCGTGCGGTAGGTGGGCCACCGCTCGAAGGCGAGGAAGCTGACCGAGTACGCCGCGGCGGAGAGCGTGAGCAGCACGAGCAGCCAGCGTCCGCCCCCGCGCAGGCCCCCGCGGCGAACCTCGACGGCGAGGCCCACGGCGAGCACGGCGAGCGTCGCGGCCACCATGAACTCGGAGCCCGCGGGCATCCCGGTGGGGGTGTCGTTGAGGGCGATGAGCGCCAGCGCGTTGGGCAGCACGTGGGTGATGGCCCACAGCGTCTTGTCCACCCAGTGGGTCTCGAACGCGATGCGCGGCGAGGGCGTCACCATGCCCGTGAGGAAGAGCGTCTTGGTGACGGCGAACGCCATGAGCAGGCCCGCGCCCATGATGGTCAGGTGGCGCATGAGCCAGCGCATGGTGTCGCGGAAGTGGTCGTCGTGGCGCAGCACCAGGACGGCCGCGAGCAGCACGGCGTAGACGAGCCCGCTGGCTTGATAGATGAGCGTGGCCACCGCGATGACGCCGGCCGCGGCGATGCGCCAGCCCACGCCGCCGGTGGCGGGCTCGGAGGGCGGGGGCAGGCCGCGGCGAGCCAGTCCGAAGGCCGCCACGCCCAGCACCAGGGCCACGGCTTGCGGCCAGCAGATGCCCCAGCTCGCGATGACCTGCGCGGAGGGCGTGAGGGTGAGCAGCGCGGCGAGCAGGGCCGAGGTAATCAGGGGCCAGCCCTCGCGGCGCAGCAGCAGGAAGAGCGAGGCGCCGAGCAGGCCCAGGCCCACGACGCCCAACAGGCGCAGCCCGCTCAAGCCATCGATGGTGTTCGCGGCGTGCGCGGACCGCTCGAGGAGCCAGCCGTAGATGGGGCGCCCCTGGGAGGCGAGCACGCGGGGAATCTTGCCCGGGTCCTCGCGCGCCTCGCGCAGGATGGCGTAGTCATCGCGCAACCCGTAGCGATGGAAGACCGCGCTCCCATAGACAACCAGCGGAAGCACGAACAGCAGGGTGGCCAATGCCAGCACGCCCGAGTCCGGGCGGCGGTGATGACGTATCGGAAGAATGGGAGACCTTCTGAAGAGCGGCGCGACACTACCAGGGCGCCGCAGCGGCTGGCGTGCTTGTTGTGGTGCCTCGGGTGTCACGACAAAGCATGCTGAGAGTCGCATGCCCCTCCGACAAGTGGCCCGGCGAACGCCTTGCGTGACAGCCCGCTGACCGGTCGCGGATTATCGTTTGTATTCCAAGGGATGGCCCCAGGCGCGGGGCGAGCCCGGCGCGGCGGGCGGGGGGCTGACGGGCCGTGTGCTATGTCGGGCCCCATGCGCGCGCTTCTCCTGGGACTCATCCTGGTGGCGGTGGCGGTGGCGGGGGCGGCATGGCAGCGCGGTGTGGCCGTCCGGCGGCTGCCTCCGGACTACGACGAGCTGACCTATCTGCCCGTGGCGTATCGCTACGAGGCGATGCTGTCGTCCGGTCACTGGGGCGAGGTGGCGACGTTCCGCGAGAACTTCGAGCATCCCCCGCTGGTGAAGCTGCTCTTCGCCACGGAGCTGTGGGTGACGGGTGCGCCCGAGCCTGAGTGGAAGCAGGTGGAGGTGGGGCACCCCCTTCCCGCGGCGGCGGTGCCTGTCTTCCGCGTGACGCGCGGCCTGTCCGCGGTGATGGGCGTGCTCCAGGTGGCGCTGGTCGCGGTCGTCTCGGCGCCGGGCGCGCTCCTGCTCGCGTTCGACGCGTACCACGCGAAGTACACGTCCCAGGCCTATCTGGAGGCGGTGCCGGGCCTGCTGGCCGTGTGGGCGGTGCTCGCCTTCGAGCGGGCGCGGCGGACGGCTCCGGGTTCGGCGCGCGCGTTCCGGTTGGGGCTGCTCGGCCTCTCGGGCGTGCTGCTCGGCGCCGCCGCGGCGTGCAAGTACCCCTATGGGCTGGTGATTGGGCTCACCCTGGTGCCCTTCCTCGGGCTGCCCACGCGCGCGCGGCTCGGGGCCTGGGCCGTGTTCGGAGCGGCCACGCTCGCGGCGTTCCTCCTGCTGCATCCGGCGCTGTGGTCCTCGCCCGTGGCCAATCTATGGGAGTCGGTGACCTTCCATTGGAGCTACTCCCAGAGCGCGCACGTCCAGCGCGCGGCGCTGCCCTGGTACCAGCCCTGGCTCTACCTGACGCACGCGGAGCCGGTGCGGTGGCATGACGGCGTCTTCCTGACAGGCGCGGTCGCGTGGCTGATGGTGCCCCTGGCCGTGGTGGGCGTGCCCCGCGCGGCGCGCACGCGTCCGGTGTGGCTGGCGTGGGCGGGCGTGGGCCTGGTGTTCCTCATGGTCTGGCCCACGCGCTGGCCCCAGTACCTTTTGCTCGTCCTCCCGGCGCTGTCGGTCTGCGCGGGCCTGGGCGTGGAGACGCTCGCGGCGCAGGTGCGGCGCGCCTGGAGGAGGCGCGCGGGGCTCGCCCTGCCGCCGACCGCCTGAGGGCCGCGGTCGGACTCAGGGCGCCGCGTACTGGAAGTCCGCGAACACGGCGCCGTGGTCCGAGCCACCCAGGCCGCTCCGGTCGCGCGCCACGCGGAACGAGCCGGGCACGTACGCGCCGCCGCTGCGCGCCAGGTACAGGTGGTCGATGGCCTGCAATTGCCCGTTGTAGGCATACGTCCAGGTGTCCCCGCTGGGCCTGTCCGCGGCGACGCGTGACAGCGCGCCCCCAGCCTCCAGCGCGACGAGGGGCGGCGAGCCGGGCACGTCGTTGAGGTCCCCGCCGAGCACCACCAGCGCACGCGGCGACGCGGCCGCGGTGGCGGAGACGATGGTGCGAGCCCCGTTCGCCTCGGCCTCGCGGCGGCCGGGATCGTCGCTGACCTTCGAGCGGAAGTGCGCCGGGAACACGATGGTCTCGCCGCCCTTCGCGCTCACGTGGACCTCCAGCAGGTCTCGCGAGAAGCGCGTCGAGGTGCCATCCGGACGGGTGAGCACCTCCCGGTAGTGACTCGTCACGCGGGTGATGGGGAACGCGGAGAGCACCGCGACGTCCACCGAGGCCGGCGCTCCCGTCTCGCCCAGCACCGCGTGAGGGTAGCGCGGCAGGAGGGCCTGGAGCGCGTCCAGCGAGGCCTGCGTCTCCACCTCCTCCAGCATGACGATGTCCGCGTCGAGCGAGGCGATGGCGGTCGCGAGCTGCTGCACCTGCAGCGCGAAGGCCTCGGGAGAGGGCAGGGCCTCGTAGTTCGAACCGCCGCACGCGGCGGAGTCGCACACGGTGTCGAACAGGCGGTGCACGTTGTAGGCGGCGATGCGGATGACGTCTGCGCGGGCGACCGGAGGAGTCGGCGGGGGACACGCCTCGATGGCGCACGGGTCCACGTCCTCGGGCTCTCGGGCGATGGAGCGCCCGTCACATCCCGCCGCGGCGAGGAGGAGTCCGAACCACGCGCCGACGCGACACAGGAGACGAGCCATGGGGCTGGCAGCGTAGCACCCGCTTCGGGGGCCTCGGCCTGGCTCGGGCGCCCCGCGAGCGGTAGGGCTCGCGAGGCGTCCGGGACTTTCTGGACCGCGACTACTGCGTCCAGACAGCGTAGTTGCTGCCCGAGGTGGCCAGCGTCCAGCCCGCGCCGGGCGTCCACGCGCCGGGGCCAATCTTCATCGCCACGCTGCCGCTGTTGCCCGTGATGATGGCGGCGTAGCGGCTGGTGTCCGCGACCACGATGTTCACGGCCGACGTGGACGTGATGCCCTTGGCGCGCCGCACCTGGATGAGCTTGTTGATCTCCGGCGCCTGGTTCCAGTCGTAGTAGTGCACCCAGTACACGGTGGGCACGCCAGGGTGGGTCAGGATGTAGGCATAGCCCTGCATGACCTTGTCGCTGGGGAACGGCCAGTGGTTCTGTCCGCCGCTCGGGTAGCTGGGGCCGGTGTCGTGGTTGTCGATGAACGTCACCGTCTTGGCCGGCCACCAGCCCATCGCGCCCGCGGGCTTGCCCTGGCTGTCCTTGAGTCGCCAGAACTCGTTGTACTGCACCGCCTGCTGGAGCAGTCCCTTGGTGGTGAAGTCGAACGCCGCCGAGCGCCCGCCCGTGGCATCCAGCCAGTTCATGATGAGCTGACGGTGCGCGTCGGGGTTGGCCAGGTTGAGGTCGGTCCACAGCTCGCCCACGGAGAAGTAGGGCGACGTGGCCGCGTTGTACTGGCCCACGTAGCTGCCCGCGTAGCCCTTCACGTAGTCGTAGCGCCAGCCGTCGTACCCGATGGTCGTCTTCATCCAGTTGAGCCACGCGATGAGGTCCGTCTGGACGAAGGCCTTGCTGTGGTCGATGTCCCGCGCCGCGCTGAAGCCGTCGCCGGAGTCCGCGCCGCCGCACGCGCCGGTCCACTCGTCGCCGGCCACCACCGCGTTGCAGCCCCACGTGGGGAAGGTGAAGTCCGCCCAGCCAGTGGTGCCCACGCGGTGGTTGATGACGACGTCCGCCAGCACGCGCACGCCCTGGCCGTGCAGCGCGGCGATGGCCGCCTTCAACTGCGCCTCGGTGCCGTAGGCGCTGTCCTGCACGGAGAGCCGGCGCGGCAGGTAGCCCTCCAGCGAGGCCGCGTCACCCGACGGCGGCAACCACACCATCGTGAAGCCGCCCGCCGCGATGCTCGAGGCGTTGGTCTGGATGACGTTCCACCACGGCTTCGTCTCCTGCGAGCGCCAGTGGAAGCCCTGCAACATCACCGCGCTGCTGTTGCCGTCCAGCTCGCCCGCGCTGGCCGACATGGCGAACAGCCCGGCGAACAACCCGACGCACAGCGACACCCCCACCGTCCACGCCCGATGCATCACTCGCTTCTTGTCCATGAACGACTCCCACGTTTGAGAGGCGCGCGGGACCTATCGCTGGTTTTCAAGTAAATCACGTTGTTCAAGTTGTAAATCGTTGGCGGCGTGCCGAGCGGGGGCCGGCCAGGGGCGGACCGGAGCCGTTCAGGACAGCGCCCCGACCGCTCGGTCGCTCGGTTCGAACCGGAGCCCGCGCACTGGGCATGGTGGCGGTCATTGCCGCGCCGAGCGCGCGGCCCGAGGTGCGCCGCCATGTCCCTGTCCGCTTCGTCTCCGTCCGAGCCCTACAAGGTCCTCTCCGCCCACCGGTCGCCGTCGTGGCTGCCCGCGGTGACGAACCCCCGACGCATGCTGTTGGCCGCGTTGGCGGTGGGCTACGTGACGCAGGCCCTGCTGTACCAGCCCGGTATGTGGGGCGTGTCCTTCCCGCTGGTGGTGCTCGTCGTGCTCGGGGCTCTGCTGTGGATGGGGGGCCAGGAAGGGTGGGAGCGCGCGCGGCCGAACGCCTGGCTCGTGGCGCCGCTGGTGGTGGTGTCGGGGTTCGTCGCGGTGCGGGACAGCGACTGGCTGACGGTGGTGAACGTGCTGACCTCGGCCGTGTTGATGATGTTGCTGACGCACTTCTGGGCGGCGGGGCGCGTGGAGCGGTTGGGGTTGATGGGCTACCCGCGCGTGGTGCTGAACGCCGCGCTCCAGCCCCTGCGCTATCCGCAGGTGCTGGTGCGAGACGGCGTGAACCTCCAGGGGGTGCGCCAGCACTCCGTCGGCTTGAAGGCGCTGGGGCGGGGCCTCTTGCTCGCGGTGCCGGTGCTCTTCGTGTTCGGCGTCCTGCTGGAGTCCGCGGACGTGGCGTTCAGCAAGGCGGTGGAGCGCCTGCTGTCGTCGGCGGTGCTGACGGAGTTCGTGGCGGTGGCGACGGCGCGGGGCATCGCCACGGTGCTGTCGGCGTGCGTGGCGGCGGGCATCCTCGGGCACGCGCTGCGGAGGCGGAGCTTCGTGGAGGCGGGAGAGCAGGAGGAGGCGCCGGTCGCGCCTCGCCTGGGGCTCATCGAGGCGCTCACGCTGGTGGTCACGGTGGACGCGCTGTTCCTCGTCTTCGCCGCGTTCCAGGTCATGTACCTGTTCATCGGGGACGCGACGTCACCGGCGCCTGGGTACACCTATGCGCAGTATGCGCGTCAGGGCTTCTCCGAGCTGGTGCTCGTCTCCGCGCTGACGCTGGGGTTGGTGATGGCCCTGGCGCGATGGACGCGCCGCGAGTCTCGCTCCGCCGAGCTGCTGTTCCGTGGCGCGACGTCCGTGATGGTGGCGCTCACGCTGGTCATCCTCGCCTCGGCCGTGAAGCGGATGGGGCTCTACGAGGATGCCTTCGGCTACACGCAGCTTCGCCTCTACACGCACGTCTTCATGTTCGCGCTGGGCGGCGTGCTGACCTGGCGCGCGGTGACGCTCTGGTGGCGGCCCGAGCGCTTCGCGGTGGGCGCGTTCGTCACGGCGCTGGGTGCGGTGCTGGCGCTCAATGTCATCAACCCCGATGCGTTCATCGTCCGGCACAACCTGGCGCGCGTGGAGGGGGATGAGCTGCCGGACCTCGACTACCTGATGGGTCTGTCCGCGGACGCGGCGCCCGAGGTGCTGGCGCTGCTGTCCGAGCGAGAGCCGGAGTGGACGGCGCGGTTCTTCCATCGCTTCGTGCTGCACCCCGGCGCGGGGCCCGAGAGCGCGTGGCGGGAGTGGAACCTGGCGCGTCGGCACGCGACCTTGCTGGCGGACCGCGTCGCGAAGCCCGCCGCGGAGTAGCCGCTGCCCACCGCGCGACGCTCGCCAGCCCGGGAGTGCCGGGCGCTCTCCGCGACAGCGCGCCGTGCTGGAATGGTGCGGGTGCCGAGGGTTCCATCGGCACCTCAACTCGGGGGAATCCATGTCGCCACCGTCGCTGTCGCGGGTGTTGGTCTGCGTCGTGTCCCTGGCCGTGGGCGCGTCGTGTCGCACGTCGCACTCACCGCCCCCCACGCCGCCCGAGGAGACCCCGTGTCGCGCCTCGATGGTCGCTCCCACCGCGACGCGCGAGAAGTTCCTCACCGTCGCGCGGAAGGTCCCCGGTGAGTATGTCGTCGTGCTCGCCGAGCCCGCGCGAGAGCTGAGCGCGCAGGAGGTCTCCGCGAGCGTCGCGCAGCTCTCCGCGCGCCATGGCGGCACGCCGTTCCAGGTCTACGCGCACGCGCTGCGCGGCTTCGCCAGCCGCATGACCGAGGCGCAGGCGCGGGCCATGGCCGCGGCGCCCGAGGTGGCGCTCGTGCAGGAGAACGGCGTGCTGCGATTGGAGGAAACGCAGACGGGCGCGACGTGGGGGCTCGACCGCATGGATCAGCGCGACCTCCCGTTGAATCAGCAGTACCTGTATCGCCGGAGCGGGCGCGGCGTGCACGTGTACCTGCTCGATACGGGCATCCGTCCCACGCATCGGGAGTTCGGTGGGCGGGCCGACGCTCCGTTCGACTCCGCGGAGGTGGGAGGCAAGGGCATCGACTGCCATGGCCACGGCACGCACGTGGCCGCCACGGTGGGCGGACGCATGTATGGCATGGCGAAGGACGCGCAGCTCCACGCGGTGCGGGTGCTCGGCTGCACCGGAGGCGGCACGACGGCCGGGGTGGTGGCGGGCGTGGACTGGGTCGCGGAGCACCATCAGTCTCCCGCGGTGGCGAACATGAGCCTGGGCGGACCGGTGGACGCGGTCCTGGACGAGGCGGTGCGCCGGGCTGTCCACGCGGGCGTCACGTTCGTGGTGGCGGCGGGCAACGAGAGCGAGGACGCATGTCAGCACTCTCCGGCGCGAGTCGATGAAGCGCTGAGCGTGGGCGCCACCAACGTGGGAGACGCTCGCGCCTCGTTCTCCAACTATGGCCAGTGCGTGGACCTCTTCGCGCCGGGAGAGGGCATCGTGTCGGCCTGGATTACCGATGACTCGGCCACGCAGGTGCTGAGCGGCACGTCCATGGCGAGCCCACACGTCACGGGGGCCGTGGCGCTCTACCTGGAAGAGAACCCCACGGCCTCGCCCGAGGCGGTGGCGCGCGCGCTGGTGGACAACGCGACGCCCGACAAGGTGAGCCATGCGGGGCGCTGCTCGCCCACGCGGATGGCGTTCTCGGGCTTCATCTCGCCCGTGCAGCAGCCCACGGTTCGTCAGGGCGCCGAGTAGCGCTCAGGCATACGCACGCGTGAGCACGTCCTGGAGCGCCGGCGGCAGGTTGTGCTGCTGGCCCACGCGCTCCAGGTGGGTCGCGTCCACGGCGAGCGCGTCCAGCGGCACCGAGGGCGCGATGCCCGTGGCGTCCGCGAGCAGCTCGGGCACCAGTGCCGCCATGTCGCCGTGCTCCAGGTCTTGCTCCATGTCGAGCGCGAGCACGAAGGGGCGCTCGTGGGCGTCCTTCGCCCCCGCGCGATGACGTGTCTGGATGAAGCCGGGCAGGTCCGAGAGCGCGGCCTCCAGTGTGGCGCTGGCCTGGGTCAGTTTCAGGCCCGCCAGCTCGGAGCCCGGGGTCTCCAACGCGAAGGCCTTCGGCGCTCCGGCGACCGGGAGGATTTCGAGCGGCGCGCCGGGCGAGGCCCACAGGCTTCGCATCAGGTTCTCGGCGCCGCAGCGTGGCACGCCATGCACCACCACGAGCTGGACCTCCGCCTCGGTGGCATCCACGAGGAGCGAGTAGGGGTCGCCCGTCGTTCCCGCGATGGCGACCACGTCCGCCAAGGCCCCCGCGCGCAGCGTCCCCAGCTCCGCGCTCCAGCCGAGGCACGCGGCCGGCTCGCGGGTGACCAGGCTCACCAGTCGCTGCTCATCGAGGCGACCGCCCTGCGCCGCGGAGACCCACCGCGCCACCTTGAGTTCTTCCAGCAGGTTCTTGCTGCCCGTGGGCGACCAATCACAGCCGAGCGACAGCGGCACGCCCGCGTCGAGCACCGCGTTCAAGTCCAGCGTCCGCCCATAGAGCAGCAGGTTGCTGAAGGGAGACCAGACCGCCTTCGCGCCCGCGCGAGCAAGGGCCACGTAGTCCTCGGGCTGGAGCGCGAGCGCGTGCACGCCCACGAGCGAAGGCGCGAGCAAGGCGTTCGCCTGGAGGTCGACGAAGTGCTGACGCGCGCTCGCGTCGGTGCCTTCGGACAGGTGGTAGAAGAACGCCGGGTAGCGCGTGAGCGAGCGGCGGAACGCGGCGATGTCCTCGGGCACGGGGCGCAGGTCGGGCACCAGCGTGTTGGCCTCGGGGAGGCGCGCGTCGTCGGTCTGCTCGACGTTGCGCATGGCGCCGCGAAACAAGCGGATGCCGCCCGCGACCTGGGTCTTGATGCCCTGGCCCGTGGTCGTTCCCGCCAGCAGGGCCTTGGCCTCGACGTAGCGGACGATGGCGCGCGCTGTCTCCGGCACGGCGGCCAGCGCGTGCAGCGGCAGGGAGATGCTGGACTTGTATTCCGCGTGGCGCGGCCACTGGTCGCGGTTGTGATACGCGGCCGGCACGCGCCAGAGCGGCAGGATGTTGTAGGCGAAGTGATTGTGCAGGTCGATGAGGCCCGGATAGAGCGTGGCGCGGGTGTCGATGACAGGCGCGGACTCGAAGCCCGGAGGCAGCGGCTCGCCCGGGCGGAGCACCGCCTCCAGCCGACCCTGGCGAATGGCGAGCCGTCCCGCGTCGATGACCGCGTTCGCGTCGTTCATCGTCACGAGCCGTCCCTTCAGCACGAAGGTCGAGCCCGTGTCCGTGTCCACCTCGCCCTCTCGGAGCGGCGCGGGGGCGCGGACCTTGTCGCGTGAGTTCATGGCGTGTCCTCAATGGGGAATGCGTGGGTCCTTCGGAGTGCTTCCCGACGGTTCGGACCGCTGCTCGCCACGGGCGAACACCACCAGGGGCAGCGCGTGGGGCACGGCCTCGTTCGTGTCCCGCGAGGCATGGAGCACGAGGCTGCCGTCTTCTCGCAGCGACGCACGCACCGCCACCCGCGCGGCCTGCGCGGCATCCTCTTCCGTGCGCCACGTCTCGACCCGGTACTCATTGGCCGCGGTGCGCGCGAGGTTCCGCCCCGTGTCCAGCGCGAGGCGGATCGCGTCCGCGAGCGTGCGAACCTGGGCCACGCGCTGCGCGTCGTCGAGGATGACAGGTGCGGTCATGACTCCCCCGATACCGGCGAGGCCACGCGGCGCCACCGCCTGGCGACAGGATGCCCCGGGAGCCTTGCCCGCGCATCGAAGGTGCCTTGGCCCTCCAGGGAGGGGTCGCGTCTACCCAGGACGGTGTCTAGACTTGCGCGGCGCCGGGGGTGCCCGGGACGTCTCGAACAGGCGAGGCGGTTGAGGAAGGACCTTGCGTGCCCGCCACGCCGCGCTCCGTCGTGCTCGATACCAACGTCGTGTTGGATCTGTTTGTTTTCGATGACGCATGGGCTCGTCCGCTGCGAGCGCCCTTGGAGCAGGGCGAGCTGGTCGCGTGGGTGGACGCCGCGACGTTGAGAGAGCTGGAGCTGGTGCTGGCCTATCCCTCCTTCGCGCTGGAGGCGGTGGCGCAGCGTGCCGTCCTGGTGCGCTATCAATCGCTCACACGGGTGTCCTCGCTGGACGGGCCCGCCCGCGAGCTGCCTCGCTGCCGTGACGCGGATGATCAGAAGTTCCTGGAGCTGGCGGATCGCTCGGGCGCGGCCTGGCTGGTGAGCAAGGACAGACGGCTGTTATCCATGGCCGGTGGCCAGCGGCTTCCCTTCGACATCCTCTCTCCCCGGCAGGCCGCCAGACGGCTTTTGCACGTGGATCCGGAGGTCACCCCGCGGCCGTAAGTCAGTGTCACGTGCGATGTCTCACGGGACCCGCAGTGTCATTTGCGCCTCGCGCTCACGGGGGACGAACGCGAGGGGCCTTGCCCGCGACTGGCTTGCCATGCGCGAATTCCATGGTGGGCACGTTCGCTGACAGTTCCCCCAACAAAGGAAGTGCTTCTCATGAACAAGAGCCTGCGTGATCGTCTTGGATGGTTGGCCCTCGGAGTCTCGCTGCTGGGTGCGTGCGGTGGACCCGGCGAGGAACTCTCCGACGCCACACCGGTGCTGGCCGAGAGTGACTCGGCACTGCAGTCCTCGGATGTCTCGGTGGTGTTGAGCACGGCTCAGTCCAGCTTCGACTCCGCCGACGCCGTGAAGTTGTCCGTGAGCTTCACCAACATCTCTCCGCGCCCCGTCAGCCTGCTGCGCTGGTTCATGCCGCTGGATGGAATGGAGGAGCCGCTGTTCCAGGTCACGCTCGACGGCAAGCCCGTGCCGTTCCTGGGGCCTCACTACAAGCGTCCCATGCCCGCGGAGGTCGACTACCGCCGGCTGCATCCGGGAGAGACCATCTCGGGGCCCGTGATTCTCTCGGACCTCTATGACCTGTCTCGCTCGGGCCGCTACGTGGTGCGCTTCCGCGTGGATCGCTCGAAGCTGCACGGCTCCGGCAAGGCGGGCGCGCTGCTCCAGTCCAACGAGGTGTCGCTGTGGATCTCCGGCCGCGCCAACGCGCGACTGGAGGCGGATGCGCCCGTGTATCCGCTCACCGCCAACCTGTCCTATACGAAGTGCGACGCCACCCAGCAGGCCACCGTCCTCCAGGCCGTGAACGCGGCGTCGAACTATGCGAACGGCGCCACGAGCTACCTGGGCGGCCCGTCGTCCGCGACGTCGCGCTACACCACCTGGTTCGGGGCGTTCTCCTCGGCCGGCTGGAACACGGCGGCGAGCCACTTCACGTCCATCAAGAACGCCTTCGACACCAAGCCGGTGACGGTCGACTGCGGCTGCAAGAAGACCTACTACGCCTACGTCTACCCGAATCAGCCGTACAAGATTTACGTGTGCAAGGCGTTCTGGTCCGCGCCGATGACGGGCACGGACTCCAAGGGCGGCACGCTCATCCACGAGATGAGCCACTTCACCGCGACGGCTGGCACGGATGACTGGGTCTACGGCCAGAGTGGAGCGCAGAGCCTCGCCCTGTCGGATCCGAGCCAGGCGCTCGATAACGCCGACAGCCACGAGTACTTCGCGGAGAACAACCCGAGCCTGCCGTAGTCCCTTGCGCATGCGGTGGGGACGCTGAGCCCCCACCGAGGCAGGTCCGAGCCCTGGCGCGCCGATGCCTGGCGCGCTGGGGACCGGGCAGGCGCAGGTCCGTACCGCGAGTCAAAAACGCGTTCAAACCTTGGAGGTGAGGGCCAAGTCGGTCCATCCTGCGCCCCGGTGCGTTATCCCTACTGGCTCCTCCTGGTCTGCGCGGGCTGTGCCGCGCGTGTCGTGTCCCCCGTCGCGGCTCCCGCCGCTGTCGCCGCGCGTCCGGAAGCCGCCGCGACCGCGCCACAGTCCGCCGCGCCTCCGCCCGAGGCCACCGCGCCCGTGAGCAGTGCGGCGCCCACGAGTCCGGGGGCCGCGACACCTGCGAGCGCGACCGCTGCTCCGGCACCCGCGAGCGCCACGGCCGCTCCGACCGAGGGCGCCACCGCGCTGGCTCCGTGCACCGAGTCCGCCGAGGCGCTGGCCGAGGAGGACGATGACGCCGAGAGCCTTCCGGCCGACGCCGAGACCGACGGCGAGGTCGGCGAGATGCAGGACTCCGCGACGAGCGCCGCGCCTGCGGGGCCGGTGTACACGGCGGAGCTGTCTGACTCGGAGCTGGCCGACAAGTGGAAGAAGGAGCCCGCGTCGCTGGGCTCCATGTCGGTGGGCTTCGTGGAGAGCGGGCGCATGGTGAACAGCGTCCAGTTCCCCCAGGGCAAGGACTGGATTGTCGTCTCGCCGGAGCAGGCGTGGGCCACCAACGAGACGGTGGACGCGCTGGCGGGCGTCATCCGCGACGTGCGCTCGCGCTTCCCCAACGTGCCGCCCATCCGGGTCAACGCGATGAGCGCCAAGGAAGGCGGCTACATCCGCCCGCACAAGAGCCACCAGAACGGCCGGGACGTGGACCTCGGATTCTACTATCCGACGGTGGACCCGGTGCGGGCCCGCGAGCGCGAGCGCTACATCGACGTGGCCATGAACTGGGAGCTGGTGCGCACGCTGGTGACGACCACCGACGTCCAGATGATCCTCGTGGACAAGCGGGTCCAGAAGGTCCTGTACGACTACGCGCTGGCGCACGGCGAGGACAAGGCGTGGCTGAACTCACTGTTCAACGCGGGCCCGTCCTCCATCCTCAAGCATGCCCGGCACCACCGGGACCACTTCCACGTGCGCTTCTACAACGCGCGCGCGCAGGAGCTGGGTCGCCGGGTGGCGCCGCTGCTGGCGCTCCAGCCCGAGCACAACCTGCTGTCGCATCGCGTGCGCTCGGGCGACACGCTGGGCGCGCTCGCGCTGCGCTACAACTCGAGCGTGGCGGGCATCAAGAAGGCCAGCCGCATGCGGAACACCTTCCTGCGCATCGGCCAGGTGCTCACCATCCCGCTGCGAGGCCCGTGCACGCACTGCCCCATTCCTCCGGCCATGGTGTTGCCGCCGCGTCGCATGCCTCCCGCGACGCAGGCTCCCGCCGTGGCCGCGGCTTCCTCGGACGTGGCCGCGTCGCCGTCCGTCTCCGCTCCCTGTACCCCCGTAGCGCCGGCGACCGTGACGGTCCCTGCCACGGGCACGGCCGGTCTGTCGACCGCGCGCTGAAGAGGTCTCATCCATGGCTACCCCCCACATCTCCGCTGCCCCTGGTGATTTCGCTGACGTCGTCCTCATGCCGGGGGACCCGCTTCGCGCCCGCTACATCGCCGAGCGCTTCTTCGAGAACGCCCGCAACGTGACCTCGGTGCGCAACATGCTGGGCTACACCGGCACGTACCAGGGCCGGAAGCTGTCCGTGCTGGGCCACGGCATGGGCGTCCCGTCCATCTCCATCTACGCGACCGAGCTCATCAAGGAGTTTGGCGCGCGCGTGCTCATCCGCGTGGGGAGCTGCGGCGCCCTGCGCCAGGACGTGCAGGTGCGCGATGTCATCGTCGCGCTCGGCGCGGGCACCGACTCCAAGGTGAACCGCATGCGGTTGATGGACCACGACTTCCCGGCCGTGGCGGACTTCGAGCTGGCGCGCAAGGCGGTGGATGCCGCGCGCAAGCGCTCGCGCTCGGTGCGCGTGGGCTCGGTGTTCACCTCGGACCTGTTCTACCACCCGCAGCCGGCGCTCAATGACGCGCTGGAGCGCATGGGCATCCTCGCGGTGGAGATGGAGGTCGCGGGCCTGTATGGCGTCGCGGCCGAGTTCGGGGCGCGGGCGCTCGGGCTGCTGACCGTGTCGGATCACCTCCGCACGGGCGCGAAGCTCACCGCCGAGGAGCGTCAGACGACCTTCGACGAGATGATCGAGCTGGCGCTCGACGTCGCCGTCTCCGAGGCGTGAGTTCGATGGCGCCTCCACCTCGTCCTGGCCGTGGAGGCGCCCCGCGCCACCGGGTGAGCCAGCGCACGCCGGGCCACCACTACAACGGTAGCTTCCTGTCCGCGGTGGACCGCGGGGCCATCCTCGCGTGGCTGGGCGCGCTGCATCCGCTGTGGGAGGAGCGCTACTCCCAGCACTTCCCTCCGCCCGCGGGACAGACGCAGCGGCGCTTGCTGCGTCCGGTGTACTGGTTGGGCAACTGGCAGTTCGCGTGTCTGGACTACTACCGCCCGCCGAAGGGCGTGTGGAACCGGTGCGTGAAGGCCGAGCCCTTCCCGGACGTGCTCCAGCGTCAGGTGGAGAAGGTGGAGGCGCATGCGCGCCGCATGTTCCGAGGGCCGGACATGCCTCGGGGCTGGCACCTCAACACGTGCCTGGTGAACTTCTACGGCAACCGTCTGGAGGATGGGCGCTGGGTGGACACCGCGCGGGTGGGCGAGCACAAGGACTTCGAGCCGGGCCCCGTGGCGTCGCTGTCCTTCGGGGAGCGGGCGCTCATCCAGTTCGTCACGTCGTCCCGGCCGGGCGAGCGGGACGCGGTGCTGCTGGAGCAGTGGTTGGATGACGGCTCGCTGCAGTTGTTCGGAGGCGCGCAGTGGAAGGAGCAGACCTTCCACCGGGTGCAGCGGGTGGACACGCGCGCGGGCCATGTGTTGAAGCCGGAGCTGCCGGACTTCCAGACCCGCCGCATCAACCTCACGTTCCGCTTTGTGCCGGACGAGCACGTGACGCTGTTCGCGCGGCTGTCACCCGAGGCGCGCGAGGACGTGCGGCCGTACATGGAGACGCTCGCCCAGCACAGCGCGTTCTTCCGCGCCGAACTGGAGCGCGAAGCGGCGAAGCCGCCGCCTCCCCAGCCATGAATCCGCGGTGCCCCCAGGCTCCGCGGGACTCTTCCGCGTCCTGACTCACGAGGACGCGAGGAGCGAGCCCAGGCGGCCGGTGAAGCTTCGGGTCATCTCCGCGACCTCCGCGTGCATCCAGCGCGTGAAGTGCTGGACCTTCGATGCCCCCTGGCTCTCGCGACTGCTCAGGAGCCGGTAGCCGTACTCGGAGTCGAGCGGCGTGAAGGGGGCGAGCACCAGCCGGCCCCTCTCCAGGTCCTCCCAGGCGAGGGAGTGCGGCACCAGCGCCACGCCGAGCCCCGCGACCGCGGCCTGCACCAGCACGCCCCCGTGGCTGTAGCTCCGCGAGAAGTCATAGCGGCGGTCCCGAAGGCCGTGGGCCTCCAACAGGCGAAGCCACAGCTCCGGGGTGTCCTCGTAGACGAGCGGATAGCGCCAGAGGGTCGCAGGGGAGGGCGCGGGGAGTGGCCTGCGCCGCGCCGAAACCAACTCGGGGGCGTGGACCACCACGAGTCGTTCCTGGAAGAGGAGGTCGGCTGCGCCACCGCTCGCGACCCGGCCGTAGCGAAGCGCGACATCGCACGCGCCATCGTCCAGAGAGACGACGTGGTCTCCCGCCTCGACGCGCAGGTCCAGCTCGGGGTGCAGCTCGGTGAACCGATGCATCCTCGGCACCAGCCACTTCATGGCGAAGGAGTGGGTCGCCGAGATGCGCAGGACGAGCTCGGCGTCTCCGTCCTGGAGGGCACCAATCCTCGCGTTCAGTTCCCGCAGGAGTCGCGAGACGGTGCCCGCCAGCTCGCGGCCCTTCTCGGTGACGGTGATGTGGCGTGGGTGCCTCGTGAACAGCTGGAAGCCTAGCGCCTGCTCCAGTTGCTTCACTTGCTGGCTGACCGCCGCCGGCGTCTTGTTCAGCTCCCGGGCCGCGAGCCGGAAGCTGCTCCAGCGCGCGGCGCACTCGAAGTCCATCAAGCCCGACAGGCTGTGCAAGGGCTGCCTCATCTCGTCGAGGCTAAGAAAAGCTGATTCAAGGTCAAGTTCTTCCGGGTTGTTGCTCCAAGGCCCCGAGCACAGCATGCCGCCATCGACGAACAGAGGTGGAGTCATGGGCAAGAACATCTTGGTCATTGGTGGAACGCGCTTCTTCGGGAGACTGCTGGTGCGCGGGCTGGTGGACGTGGGGCACCAGGTCACGCTCGCGACGCGAGGTCGGGCGACCGATGCGTTCGGGAGCCAGGTCCGGCGCATCCGAGTGGACCGTCGCGACGAGGCGGCGATGTCCGCGGCCTTCGCCGCCGCTGGGCACTTCGACGTCGTCTACGATCAGATGTGCTACAGTCCGCTGGACGCCGCGATCTCCACCCGGGTCTTCGCGGGACGGGTGTCGCGCTACGTGATGGCTTCGACGATTGAAGTCTACCGAGCGCTGTACGGCTCGCAGGGCACGCCGTTCCGCGAGGAGGCGCTCGACCTGTCGCGCGAGCCCATCGAGCGGGCGTTCCCGTGGCATGAGTCCGAGCTGCCCGAGGCTCGGTATGGCCAGGGCAAGCGTCAGGCAGAGGCGTACTTCCAGCAGGACGGCTCGCTCCCCGTGGTCAGCGTGCGCATCGGGCATGTGCTGGCGGGCCCGGAGGACTTCACCGGGCGGCTGGCGCACTACGTGAGGCTCGTGAAGGCGCGCGCTCCGCTCCGGTGCTCGCAGGGGGGCGCTGGGAGTTCCTTCATCGACGCCGAGGGCATCAGCGCCTTCCTTCGCTGGGTGGGGGACGGCACCTTCCTGGGGCCCATCAACGCGAGCAGCGAGGGGGCCTTGTCGGCCCTCGACATCCACCGACGGGTGGCCGAGGTGCTCGACGTGCCGCCGCTCGTGGAGACGGTGGACACGCCCGTGAATCCGACGGAGCTCAGCCCCTTCGACTATCCGGAGCCCTACGTCATGGACACGCAGCGCGCGCGGTCGCTCGGCTATCGCCTGGGACACACGCGCGAGTGGCTGGACGGGCTGATCCGCCAGCACGACGCGGCGCTTCAGGACCAGGGCCGATAGGAGCGCCGCGAATGCTTGGCATCGACAACATCGCGTCCTTCCTGCTCGCCGCGACGCT
The DNA here is from genome assembly GCA_016458225.1 of Myxococcaceae bacterium JPH2. Classification (NCBI taxonomy): domain Bacteria; kingdom Pseudomonadati; phylum Myxococcota; class Myxococcia; order Myxococcales; family Myxococcaceae; species Myxococcaceae bacterium JPH2. The sequence continues at coordinate 30,450 of JAEMGR010000012.1, forward strand.
GGTCATCATCGTCCCGGGTCCGGCGACGTTCTATGTGGCGGGCAGGGCGCAGCACTCCACCCGGAGCGCGGGCCTCGCCACCGCCGGAATCGTGGCGGGCGACGTCGTGCTCATCACCCTCGCGGGAGCAGGGTTCGCCGCGCTCGTGTCCCGATGGCCCATGCTTCTCCAGGCCATCCAGGTCTCCGGAGCGCTCTACATCGCGTATCTCGGCGTGGACCTGCTGCGCGCCAGTCCCGCGGCGGATGCTCAGGCGCGCGCGGCAGAGGCTCCTCCCTCGGGAGGCGTCCTCAAGGGCTTCTTGATCACACTCACCAATCCCAAGCCCATCCTCTTCTTCGGCGCCTTCTTCCCGGTGTTCATCGACAAGGGCGCGCAGTCGTGGATGGGGAGCTTCTATGCCCTCGGGGGACTGTTCGAGGTCATCAATCTCCTCTACTTCGCCGCGCTCATCACCGTGTTCACCCAGCTCCGGAACACGCCGTTCTTCGTGCGGTTCGCCGCGGGAGGCTTCAAGAAGGTGAGTGGCTATGGCCTGGTGCTCTGTGGCGCAGTCACGCTGGTGGCGGCGTTCGCCTGAGGACCGAGGTGTGCGCGAGGAGGCGAGAGCGCCTCCTCGCCGCACGGGGCTACGAACTCGTTTCCGAGGAGCCCATGTTGGGGGTGGGCTTCGGCCGGCCCACGTAGCTCACCTGTGGGCCGGAGCGCGGCTGTGACCGCGCTCCTCCGTTGCCATTAGGGCGAGGCTGGCGCGTGTTGCCCGAGGCGCGAGCGTCGTCTCGGGGGCCGCGAGGATGCCCGTTGGTGCGAGCTTCTCCGGCAGGAGCCTGCGCGTCGCGAGGAGGACGCCCGCCGTTGCCGCGCGGCCGCTCGTTGACCGGTCGTGCGTTGGAGGCGTCTCGCGTCGAGCCCTCGGCGCTTCGGTCATTCGAGGTCGGAAGGGAGGCGTCGTTGCCCCGTGCGGAGCGCGCGCCATTCCCGCCGCGCGACCTGCCTGACGCATTCGAGCCGTTGCTCTGCCCACCGTTCACGTCGCCAGAGAAGCCTGCGCTGCTGCCCTGGCCACCGGCTGCGTCGCTGGAGAAGTTCGCGCCGTTGCTCGAATCGCCGTTCGTGCCGCGAGCGTTGCCGGAGAAGTTCGCACCGTTGCGCGGTCCACCGTTCCCACGACGCGGTCCGTTGTTTCCGTTGCGCGGTCCGCCGTTCGTGTTGCGCGCGTCGCTGGAGAAGCCCTCTCCGTTGCGCGCTTCGCTGGAGACGCCTGCACCGTTGCGCGGTCCGTTGCTTCCGTTGCGCGCCTCGCTGGCGAATCCCGCCCCGTTGCGCGGTCCGTTGCGTCCGTTGCGCGTGTCGCCGGAGAAGCCCTCTCCGTTGCGTGCGTCACTGGAGAAGCCCGAGCCATTGCGCGGTCCGTTGCTTCCATTGCGTGTGTCGCTGGTGAAGCTCTCTCCGGTGTTCCCGGTGCGCGCGTCGCTGGCGAAGCTCGCACCGTTGCGCGGTCCACCGTTCCCGTTGCGCGTGTCCCCGGAAGAACTCGTGCCGTTGCGCGGTCCGTTGTTGCGCGCATCCCCGGAGAAGTTCGCGCCGTTGCGCGGCCCGTTGTTTCCGTTGCGCGCGTTGCCGGAGGCGCCCGCGCCATTGCGCGGTCCGTTGTTCCCGTTGCGCGTGTCAGCCGAACCGTTGACCGGAGCGCCGTTCGCGCTGCGCGCATCGCCCGAAGCGCGGGCGCCGTTCGGGGCACCCCCGTTGGGCCGGGCGCCGTTGGCGTTGCTCGCGTTCGCGGGACGCTGACCCCCGGGCGATGCCGGACGGTTCGGGCCTCCCGAGCGCGGGGGCGGGCGGTTGGACGAGAACGGCCGGCGACGGTTGTCTCGCGGACTCGACATCACCGCGGGCTTGCCTCGCTCGCCGCCACCCTGCTTGAGCACCAGCGCTTCCAGGGCTCGCAGCTCGGCCTCCTCCTGCTCCTCGGCGGTCAGCGCGGGCCCCGGAGTCTCCTCCACGACGGGTTCGAGGACGGGCTCCGGCCGGAACTGCGGGCGGCGCTGCGAGTCACGGAAGCCCGCTCCGCCTCCGCGACGGGGCGCGTCCCGGAACGCGCCCGAGGGCACGAACTCTGGCGTCAGGTCCCGCCGCACGTACGCGTTCCAAATCTCCGCCGTGTCCCCACCCAGCGACCGCAGCCGCGACGAGAACCCCGCGAGGAAGTTGCGGACGTTGTCCAGGTCGCGCCGGAAGTAGAACTCCGCGCGGTTGTTGCGCGCGGCAGCCACCGTCTGCGGGAAGTCGATGATGGTCGGCCCCACGCCGCTCATCAGGATGTTGTACGGCGACAGGTCGCCGTGGATGAGGTCGCAGCACAGCGTGCGAATCACCTGGCTGCGCAGGTCCGCGTAGAGCGCTTCGGCTTCCTCGGGCGTCGTCGGCGGTGCTTCCACCAGACGCGGCGCGGGGCTGCCCTGCGCATCCACCACCAGCTCCATCAGCAGCACGCCCTCGTAGAACATCACCGGCGTGGGCACGCGCACGCCCTGGGCGTGCAGCTTGTAGAGCGAGTCCGCTTCCGCGCTCTTCCAGGCGTCCTCGGCGGCGGCTTGCCCGAAGCGGCTGCCCTTCTCCATCGCGCGGCGGGTGCGCGAGTTACGAACCTCACGGCCCTCCCGGTAGCCGACGTTGTTGCGGAAGTTGCGCTCGTGGCGCTCCTTGTACAGCTTGGCGGCGATGACCTGGCCGGCGTGCTGGACGAGCCAGACCTCCGCCTCCTTGCCTGTCTTCAGCTGTCCGATGACGGCGTCGATGATGCCGTCAGCGAGGAGGGTATCGAGGGAATCAGTCATTCGAACGCGAGAGGCCGGAACGGCACGGGGCGAGGTTGTCGGTCATGGGTCTTCGCACCGGGCGGCCCCAGCTCGCCAGGGTGCGTGACGGGATGAGAACATCCCGCACCTCGGATTTGCTGTCGCTGTCTCAGCGGCAGCGGCCCGAGGGGCCCGAGGATGCCTTGCTAGCAGCTTGCCGGGCACGGAGCCAGGGTACCCCACGTCCATCCATTCGAACTGGCAAGGAACTTGCCGGCGGCTTATTCCCATCGGTCAACACCGCCCGGTGTTTGATACAAGCCCTGGGTCCTTCATGCCTCGGGACGGGGGAACGCTTGCCTTGCCGCAGGCGTCCCAAGCAGGCATGAGATTCCGAACCCTCGTCGTGTTGGGGTGGTGCCTGCCCCTCGTGGCGCTCGCGGAGGATCGCGTCGCGAGCGCGCGCCAGCGTCAGCTTCCCGCCGTTCGCCAGGCGTTCGCCGAGGCCGGGGTGGCCTGGCCGCCCGGAGAGCTGTACCTGCGCGCGCTCAAGGCGGAGCGGCAGCTGGAGGTCTGGGCGGGCCCCAAGGGCAAGCCGCTCCAGCGCGTGAAGACGTTCCCCTTCTGCGCGGCCTCGGGTGAGCTGGGGCCGAAGCGCGAGGAGGGCGACCTCCAGGTTCCCGAGGGCTTCTACACCATCGACCTGTTCAATCCGCGCAGCCAGTTCCACCTGTCCATGCGGGTCAGCTACCCCAACGCGTTGGATCGGCTGGTGGGACGCCCTCGGCTCGGTGGCAACATCTTCGTGCACGGCGACTGCGTCAGCATCGGGTGCATCGCCATCCAGGACGCGCCCATCGAGGCGCTGTACGTCATGGTCACCGAGGCGCGCGCCCACATGGGCAAGGACGTCCCCATCCACGTCTTCCCGCGCCAGCTCGATGCGGCGGGAATGGACGCCCTCTCCAGGCTCCCCGATGTCACGCCCGAGCAACAGGCCTTCTGGCGCAGCCTCCAGCCCGCGTGGACCCTCTTCGAGCAGACGCACCGCCCACCCGCGACCTCGGTCGACACCCGCGCCCGCCGATACATCGTCCGGCGGGGTTTGTAGGAATTGCTCTGAAGTCAACATAAGCAGATGTGTCCCGCATTGGACCCGGAGGGGCGGGCGCACGGAGCGGGATGTCCCTGGTAGAACCGTGTCCCGGCACCGGCGCTTGGGCCGGTCACGCCGAGGGACATGCGCGCATGGAGACTTCCGCGTCGAGGCTCGTGTTTCAGTCCACCACGGAGCTGGCGGCCGCCGTTCGCGAGCGGCGGGTGACAGCGGTGGAGGTGCTGGAGGCGCATCTGGCGCAGGCGGCGGCGCACAACCCGGCGCTCAACGCCGTCGTCACGCGCGACGAAGCAGCGGCTCGGCAGCGCGCGGTGGAGGCGGACGCGGCGCTCGCGCGAGGTGAGTCCTGGGGGCCGCTGCACGGCGTCCCCATCACCGTGAAGGATGCCTTCTCCACGGCGGGCCTTCGCACCACGGCGAGCTTCCCGCCGCTCTCTGGCTACGTGCCCACCGAGGACGCCACGGCGGTGGCGCGGCTCAAGCGGGCGGGCGCCATCATCTGGGGCAAGACGAACCTGCCGCTCCTGGCGGGCGACTACCAGACGCAGAGCCCGCTGTTCGGCCGCACGCAGAATCCCCACGACCTGGAGCGCACGCCGGGAGGCTCCAGCGGAGGCTCGGCGGCGGCGGTGGCCTCGGGCTTCACGCCGTTCGAGTTGGGCAGCGACCTGGGCGGTTCCATTCGCATCCCCGCGCATTTCTGTGGCCTCTTCGGGTTGAAGCCCACCGAGCACCGTGTCTCCAACGCGGGCCACATCCCGGACCTGCCCGGTGGGCCGCGCACGGTGCGGCACATGGCGTGCTCGGGGCCGCTGGCGCGCACCGTGGCGGACTTGCGGCTGGTGCTCTCTGTCATCGAAGGGCCGGACGCGCGCAACCTGGAGGTGCCGCCGCTCACGCCGCTCGCTCCGCCGAAGCCGCGCGCGGTGTCCTCGCTGCGCATCGCGTGGCTGGAGGACTTCGGAGGCGTGGTGCCGTGCCGCGAGTCGCGCGCGGCGCTCGCTCGCTTCGTCGCCGAGCTGTCCGCGCAAGGCGCCACCGTGGAGCGTGTCTCGCCCCCCGCGTTCGACTTCCACGAGGCCTGGTCCACCTGGGGCGAGCTGGAGGGCGCCGAGGTGGGCGCGCCGCTGCCCCTGTGGCACCGGCTGCGCTTCCAGCTCCAGTTCCTCGCCATGGCGGGGAAGGACCCCTTGGCGCGAGCCATCGCCCGGGGCGCGCGCTCGGACATGGCGCACTACATGGCCATCCTCGAGCGGCGCGAGGCGCTCGTCGCGAGCCTGGAGCGGTTCCTCTCGGGATGGGACGCGTGGCTCGTGCCTGTGACGACGGGCCCTGCGATTCCTCACACGCGGCCCGGCGAGTGGGTGCGCGTGGACGGCGAGCCCCGCGCGTACCTGTCCTCCTTGGGGGCCTACACCAGCGTGTTCAACCTCACCGGCAATCCCGTCGTCGTGCTCCCGGTGGGGCGCACGCAGGCGGGCCTTCCCCTGGGCGCGCAGCTCGTGGGCCGGCGCTGGGAGGATGGGGCGTTGCTCGACGTGGCGGAGGCGGTGGCGCCCCTGGGCGGCGGCTTCGTGCGCCCTGCCCGGTACGCCTAGCGCGCGGGGCGGCGCATCTCGATGTGCGGGATGCCGTCCTCGTCGTAGACGTCGCCCTCGGCGTGGAAGCCGCGGCGCTCATAGAAGCCCTGCAGGTAGTGCTGCGCGGAGATGCGGGTGTCCACTCCGGGGAAGCGCGCGTCGAGGAACGCCAGGGCCTGGGCCGTCAGCGGCGCGGCGAGTCCCTGGCCTCGGGCTTCAGGCGCGACGACGACGCGGCCGAGGCTCGCCTCCCGGAACTTGAGCCCCGGCGGCAGCACCCGCAGGTACGCCACGAGCGCGGGACGGGGGAGTGTCGTGTCCCAGCCAAGGAGGTGATGACTGTCGGGGTCCAACCCATCCGGGTCCAGGTAGATCGAACGCTGCTCCACGACGAACACCCGCGAGCGGAGCGCGAGCACGTCGTACAGCGCATCGACGGTCAGCTCCGAGAACGTCTTCCATTGCCAGCGCACCATGCGCTGGAGCGTAGCAGTCACCGCGTCAGGTCTCGCGGCTCGCGTCGAGCACCTCGCGCAGCCGCTCTTCCAGGTACCTCCGCTCGGGCTGCGTGCGCACGAGCGCCAGCGCGCGTTGGTACGCGGCCGCGGCTTCCTTCCATCGCTCCAAGCGGCGCAGCAGGTCCGCGCGCGCCGCGGGCAGCAGGTGATAGCCCTCCAGCCGGCCGCTGGCCTCCAGGTCGTCCACCAGCGCGAGCCCCTGATCCGGTCCGCGCGCCATGGCCACGGCCGCGGCGCGATTCAGCTCCACCACCGGCCCCGGGGCAATGACGCACAGGCGGCCGTAAAGCGCGACAATCTGTTCCCAGTCGGTCTCCTGCGCGCTCGGGGCCTGCGCGTGCAGCGCGGCGATGGCCGCCTGGAGCGCGTAGGGACCGCACGCGCCCAGGGAGAGCGCTATGTCGAGCTGCTCCAACCCCTCGTTCAGCTCCGCGCGGTCCCATCGCGAGCGGTCCTGGTGGTCCAGCAAGATGAGTCCGCCGTCGGGGGCCACCCGCGCATGGCGCCGCGCGTGGTGGAGCAGCATGAGGGCCAGGAGCGAGGCCACCTCCGCGTCGCGCGGCATCAGCTCTCGCGCCAGTCGCCCCAGGCGCAGCGCTTCCGCGCACAGGTCCACGCGCAGGAGCTCCGGGCCCTCCGTCGCCGCGTAGCCCTCGGAGAAGACGAGGTAGAGCGTGTGCAGGACTCCGAGCGTGCGCTCGGCCAGCATCTCCTCGTCCGGGATGATGTACGGGATGCGCGCGTCGCGAATCTTGCGCTGCGCGCGCACCAGGCGCTGCCCCAGCGTGGCGGAGGGGATGAGGAACGCGCGGGCAATCTCGTCGGTGGTGAGTCCGCACAGCGTGCGCAGCGCGAGCGCCACCTGCGCCTCGCTGGAGAGCGCCGGGTGGCAGCAGGTGAAGAGCAGACGGAGCGTGTCGTCCGCCGTGTCTGACCAGCCCCGCTCATCCGGAGACGTGGCGGCATCCTGCTCCACCTGCGCCGCGACCTCCAGCGCGTCCACTCGCGCGTCGAGCCGCTCGCCGCGTCGCAGGCGATCCACCGCCTTGTTGCGCGCAGCGCGCATCAGCCACGCCTTGGGCTCTCGGGGCGTGCCCTCCCGGGGCCACTGCACCAGCGCGTCGGCGAACGCCTCCTGCACCACTTCTTCCGCCGCCAGGAAGTCTCCGCCCAGCACGCGGATGACCGTGGCCACGATGCGGCCATGGTGCTCGCGATAGACGCGGTCGAGGTGAGAGGAGGGGGAGAGGTCCATCACGCGCGGGCGCCGGCCCCGGGAGCACCTGCTCCCGAGGTCCGGGGCACTTCAGTCCGGCATGTTCGCGTACTCGGCCACCGGGCGGACCTCGATACTTCCGGCCCGAGCGCCGGGGATGCGCGAGGCGATGGCCACGGCCTCGTCGATGTTCTTGGCATCCACCAGGTAGAAGCCGCCGAGCTGCTCACGCGTCTCCGCGAACGGGCCGTCCGTGGTCAGCCGCTTGCCGTCGCGGATGCGCACCGTGGTGGCCGTCGCCGTGGGCTGGAGGCCGTGGCCCGCGATGTAGTTGCCGCTGTTCTTGAGCGAGGCCGTGAACGCGCCGTACTCGGCCAGGAGCTGGTCGGCCTCCTTGGGGGGAAGCTCCATCCAGCCCTTCTCGTTCTCGTAGATCATCAGCAGGTACTTCATGGTCGTGCTCTCGTAGGCCAGGTGGGGAGTGAAGTCTCCCCACCCAGAGGTCGAACGGCCAGCCTGATTTTCGACTGGCATTTCACGGCGCATTTCGACCCGGCCCGAGAGTGTGACCCGGAGACGACCGGCTCCAGGTCACTGCCCTGCTTCAGCCCTGGAATCGGGCGAGGAAGACGTCGAGCACGCCGACGTTGCCCTGGCTCTGGAAGACGTTGCCGTAGAAGTAGCCGAAGCCCGTGTACTGGCCGGCCACGCTCACGTCACCCGAGGGCCCCACGCCCAGGCGGGCCTCGAACCCGGCGTTATCGCTGACGAAGGGCAGGCCCCACAGCAGGGTGCCGGCGCTGTCGAACCTCGCGACGTAGCGCTTGAAGTCGCCCTCGTTCTCGATGGGACCTGCGCCCAGGTCGATGTAGCCCGTGTACTCGCCGCTCGTGGCGATGTTGCCCTCCGCGTCCAGCGCGACCTGCACGCCATGCTGCGTGCCGAATGTGTCCGTGAACTGACGGCCCCACACGCCGTGGCCGGTGCTGTCCACCTTCACGAGGAAGGCGTCCGACGCCGACTGCGCGCTCAGGCTCACCGTGTCCACCCCGAGCGTCCCCGCGAAACCACCCGTGAGCACGATGTTGCCCGCCGCGTCCGCGACCACGCCGTGGGCCACCTGATCCGCCGCGTCACCGAAGTGCCGGCCCCACATGAGGCCGCCGGTGGCGTTGTAGCGCGCGACGAACGCGTCCTGCCCGCCGTGGCTGTTCATCCCGTTGGCGCCCAGGTTCGTCGAGCCGCTGAAGCCGCCCGCCAGCACCGTGCGCCCCGCTCCGTCGATGGCCACGCCCACCGCGCTCGCGAAGGCGCCGCCGTTGGTCGTCTCGAAGCGCTTGCTCCACACGTGGTTGCCCGCGCTGTCCAGGCGCGCCACGAACACGCCCCACTGGCCGGTGGTCGTCAGCGGACCGCCGCCGAAGTTCAGCGTGCCCTGGAAGCGGCCGGCGAGCGCCACGCCGGAGCCGTTGCTCGCCACGGCGAGGCTCGGGTTCTCCACATAGGCGCCCGGGAACGCGCTGCTCCACACGCACTGCCCCGCGGCGTCCAGCTTCGCCACGAACGCGCTGCCGCTGCCCCGCGCGAGCGGCCCGCAGCCAAAGTCCGGCGTGCCGTAGTAGTTGCCCGCGATGAAGAGATTGCCGGCCGAGTCGAACGCGATGCGACGCGTGTAGTCCACGAAGCCGAAGTCATCGTCATCGATGCCAGGAATGGCTCGGCTCCATACGGCCGCGCCCGTGCTGTCGTACTTGGCCAGATAGAGATTGAAGTAGTAGCCCCCGAGCGGCAGCGCGCCAGTGCCCAGGTTGAAGGCCCCGCCCGTGTACTGCCCCACCACGGCGGTGTTGCCCGCGCCATCCACCGCGACGTCCTCGGAGAACTGCTGCGAACCGTCACCGAAGCTCTGACTCCAGAGGTGATCGCCGGGTGTCGCGTATGCCCCGCCCGCCGCAAGACCCACCGAAACCGCCGCCACGACACTCAGCTTCTTTTGCCACTGCATTGTGGGGACTCCTTCTCGAATGGATGACGCTCGGGCGCGCGCGAATCCCTTGCACGCCTCGAGCGCGCGCATCGGTAACATGAGCGCCTGACGAAGAGCACCGCGATTCGTGTTGCGACCGCGTGACGAATCAATAGACACGCAGCAAGCGCGGACGCACGACGAAGTGGGGATTGCGCACGTCGATGACGTCGACCTCGCCGGTGGTCTCCTCGAAGCGGCCCGCGAGCACGCCCGCGACCGCCGCTGCCGCGACGTACCAGGCATCCTGGCCGCGCATCTTCTTGAGCTTGCGAAAGTACGAGACGCGGCCCTCCACTTCCCAGACGCTGCGGATTCCCTCGGGGCGGATGCCCGGTGCGTCCGAGGGCGGCGCCCCCAAGGCTTTCAGCGAGGGGGACACCGAGTTCAAGACATACGCGTCGAAGGACTTGTTGCCGCTGGGGATGAGCACCGTGGCGTCGCGCAGGGTGCCATCGGGGCCTTGGAGCAGTTCGAGCGTGACGGTGAGGCTCGTCTTGGCGACGCCATCCGCGAAGCGTTGCAGCTCCTCACCGGCCTGGATGTGGCGGCGCAGGCTGTTGAGGTTGGGGTTGTCCTTACCTCGCGCGGCGAGCAGCTCCCCGGGCGAGGGAGGCGCCGCGGCGGACATTCTTCCCGGCGCGCCGTTCTCGCCGAAGGCCTTGGCTCGCTCCGCCCAGTGTTGGAGCAGCGAGACCGCGATCTTCGGCGTGTCGAACAGCGGCGGCTCCGCCATCTGCTTCTCCAGCGAGGCGCGGATCCGCCCGAAGTAGGGATGGATGCGGCCGGTCTCCACGCGGTCCTGGGCAATGCGCTCCTCGACGAAGGTCCTCACGCGCGAGCTGACCCGTTCGTGCTCCTGCGCCGCGAGCACCGCGGGGGTCAGGCTGGGATCATCGGGGTAGAGGGTCCGGCCGCGCGGCACGTCGCTGGCGCTCGGGGTGAGTCCTCCGAGGGGGGCCTGCGAGGGCGTGAGGTGCGGCGGCAGCGACCCGGGCAACTGGGCTCGGGGCGTGTCCACGCGGGGCGTTCCGCGCGGCGGCGGTGCGGAGGCGACAGGGGGCGGTGTCCCGGGGGAGGCAGCCGTCCCGCCGTGCGCCGTGGCGTGGCTGGAGGCGGGAGGGCGGGAGCGCGGCCCGTGTCCGGAAAGGGGAGGGCGGGCTGAGTCGCTGTCTTCGGGCGCTGTCGTGGCGGGCTTCGGGGAATCCGGGATGGCGTCTGTCTTCGAGGCGACGTCCATCCAGAGCGGAGGGGGCTTGGGCGGCGAGGGCGCGAGCGAAGGCGGCTGCGCCGGCGTCACGTTCCAGAGGAGCGCCAGGAGCAGGGCGTGAATGACGAGCGAGACCAGGACGGCCCGCTCGAGGCGTCGGAGGCGCCGCATGGGGTGACCCTTCCAGAAAGGAGGCCGTCGCTCAACCGGTGTCACGCATTCATCCTTGCGCTCGCGCCACCTGTCCGAGAGATGGCAGGACGCTGCAGGTGGCTCGACGCCAGCCGAGACTCCTGCTGTGCTGCCGCGCGCTTTCCATGTCTCGTTTCCTCACCCTTCGATGGAGCCCCGAGAGGGCGCAGGCGCCGGGCCGCGCGAGGGATTGCGCCCGGTGGCGCGTGCCCGAGGTCCGCATGGACGTCGCGGCGCGCCTGTTCTTCACGGGGTGGACTCGGGGCTCGGTGTGGGGGATTCGATGAAGATGTTCTGGGGCTCGAGGCGCGGGCGTGTCTGGGGAATCGCGGGGGCCTTGGTGTTGCTCGCGGCGGGGATGGCGCTCGTCATGGGCCTGCGGCGTGGTCGGTTTCCGTCCCGTGTGAGCGATTCGCATGTCTGTGAAGGCGCGGACCGTGCGTGGGCCGGAGTGTGGGACGGGCCACGGAAGACGACCCTGGAGGCGGCGTTCCTCGCGACGGGGCGACCTTTTGCCCACGAGTCGTGGAGGCATGTGCGACGCACGCTGGATGCCTATTCCCACACTTGGGACGTGACGCGGACCGCCGCGTGCGCGCGGGGCGAGGAGGAGCTCCTCTCCCAGCGCATGGCGTGCCTGGGCGCGCGGCTCGCGCAGGTGGATGCACTGCTTCGGAGCCTCATGCCCGGGGAGGAGGCTCGGGTGGAGCGTGCGCCTTTCGCGGTGGAGGCACTGCCCTCGTCGGCGTCGTGCATGAAGCCGGTGGGGACTGCTTCGGGCGTGGTGCCTGCGGATGCGGTCGTGCTCGATGCCTGGGCCTTGTGGGCGCTCGGACTTCCGGAAGAAGGGCTGCGCCGACTGTCATCTGCTGCCGGGGCGGTGCTCGGCACGGAGGGCGCGACGAGCGCGCGCGATGAGTCTGCTGCCTCGGGTGTGCGCGATAGCGACGCCTCGGCGCGGACGCGTCACGAGATTGTTCGTGCGATCGCGCTCGGCACGGAGGCTGCGAAGGGTTCGGGTGACGAGACTGCTCGTCCGGTCGTGCTCGACACGGAGGCGGCAGCGCGCACGCTCGACGAGAGGGCTCCTGTGGGCGCGCGCGGCACGGAGGCGGCAGCGCGCGCTCTCGACGCGAGGGCTCCTGCGGGAGTTCGCGATACAGAGGCTGCGACGCGCACTCGCGACGACGGTGCTTCCGGGCGCGCAGCTGGGGCCGGTGCTTCGGCGATTGCTCGGGACTTGGTCGCGGCGGTGGATCCCGTGGGGCGTGCGTTGATCCGCGCCCGCTTGGAGGCAGCCCGTTCCGGGCCCAACGCGGAGTCCCTGTCGGTGGAGGCGGGTCGCCTTGCAGAGGCTTCGCGGGACGATGCTTCCGCTGCTCGCGCGTGGACGCTGGCCATGCACCTCGTGGGGAATCCTCCGGAGCAGGCCTCTCGGGCCCAGCAGTGGCGCGAGCGTGCCTCGGCCGCCCTGGCGCGGCTCGGTGGGGACGACGAGTTGGAAGGCGTGCTCGCCGTGGAGGTGGCGCGGTTGTTCTCGCATCAGGACCGACTGGGAGAGGCCGCGCAGCAGCTCGCGCTCGCGCTGCCTCGCTTGGAGCGGCGCTTCGGTGCCGAGGGGTTCGAGGTCGCTCACGCGCGGGCCGAGCTGGGCGCGGTGCGGCGCGCACAGGGGCGCTATGCCGAGGCGCTGGGGTTGTACGAGCGGGCCCTCGGCACCGTGCGCGGCGCGCTGGGCCCGGACCACCCCGAGGTGGCTCGCCTGCGCCTGGAGCAGGCCGAGACCCGCGTGCGCGAGCGAGACTTCGCGCAGGCGGAGCGGCTGTCGTTGGGCGCGCTGGCGGTGCTGGAGCGGGCGCTCGGGACCGAGCATCCCCGGTTGGAGGATGCGCTCGCTCGGGTGGCCGCTGTCTTGGAGCAAGAGGGCCGCGCCGAGGAGGCGAAGCCCTACCGCGAGCGCCTCGCGCGACTGCGCGCCCACCCCTGAGGTCGCTCGCGGCGCGCGGGGCAGGGGAGCGTTATAAGGCCTGTCCCATGGACGCTCCGATCGCAGCCGCTGCTGGCGTAGAGGCCCTGGCCTCGCTGTTGCGCGGGCGCCGCATCGTCGCGCTCACCGGCGCGGGGTGCAGCACCGAGTCCGGCATCCCCGACTACCGAGGCCCCGGCACCCGCGCGCGCGCCCGCAACCCCATCCAGCACCGCGAGTTCCTCACCAAGCCCGAGGTCCGGGCGCGCTACTGGGCGCGCAGCCTCCTGGGGTGGCCCCGCTTCTCATCCGCCCGTCCCAACGCCGCGCACCACGCGCTGGCGAACCTGGAGCGCGACGGACACGTGCTCGGCCTCATCACCCAGAACGTGGACCGGCTGCACCACGACGCGGGCAGCGTGCGAGTCATCGAGCTGCACGGTGCGCTGTCGCGGGTGCGCTGCCTGGACTGTGGCGGCATGGAGACTCGGCCGGACCTCCAGAATCGACTGCTGGCGCTCAACCCGGACTTCTCGCACACGCCGACGGAGTGGCGTCCGGACGGTGACGCCGAACTGCCCGTCGAGGCGGTGCAGTCCTTCCGAGTCCCCGCGTGCCTGCGCTGCGGCGGCACGCTCAAGCCGGACGTGGTGTTCTTCGGCGACAACGTGGCGCTCCCCATCGTCGAGGAGGCGTTCTCGCTCCTGGAGGAGGGCGACGCGCTGCTCGTGGTGGGCTCGTCGCTCGCGGTCTACTCGGGGTTCCGCTTCGTCACCCGCGCCGCCGAACGCCACATGCCCATCGCGCTGCTGAACATCGGCGAGAGCCGAGGCGACAGCCTGGCGGACGTGCGCGTGGAGGCGTCCGCCGGAGAGGTGCTGCCTCGGCTCGCGGAGCGGCTGGCCCGGGGCTGAGCGCGCCCGGGCCGCGCTTCCTGACTCACGCCTTCGCCGCGGGCTCCAGCGTCAGCGTCTGCTTCTGGTGCGCTTCCACCGCGTCGCGCGTGGCGAGCATGGGGTGGAACTTCACGTCGCGGATGAGGTCCAACATGTCGTCGCGGTGCGGGTGGTACAGGTGCTCGGACTGCCCGGGCCCGTGCACCGACACCGACTTCGACAGGTCGCTCATGTCGACAATCATCCGCAGCGCCGTGCCGTGCACGACGGTGAAGGGCCGGTTCCACAGGAACGACGCGCCATCCACCGAGTAGTTGTCACCGCGCGCGGGCACCGTGCGCGTGTTGAACACGCGCCGCACCGGGCCTGGAATGGCCGGGCCGCCGAGCATGCCGTGCGCATACGTCAGCGTGTGCACCTTGCCCCACGCCCAACCCGAGGGCTGCGCCCCGAACTTCTCGATGAGCCACTTCGCCGCCTCGGCCAGGGAGCGGCGCAGGATGTCGTCCCGCGTCTCCTTCTCCGGCGTCTTCGGGTCGTCCCACCACGGGCTGTCCGGCTGGGACATCAGCCCGATGATGAAGGGCATGTGCAGGCTGCCGTGGCGCTCGTACTCGCTGGCCAGGTAGCGCTCCACCAGCTCCGGCCCCAGCTTGTGGCGCAGCACGTTGCGCAGGATGTGGATGTACCAGGCCTGGAACGCGGTCGCGCCCACGCGGTCCGTCTCGAAGCGCAGGTCCCACGACTTGAGCGCGTCCATCACGCGCGCCTGGGACTCGTCCGCGGGTGACACCGCCAGCAGGAAGGGCCTGAGGGCCTCGGCGGGCAGCGAGTACGTCTCCGACTGGATGCGCTGCATGTCCTCGACGGTGTGCTGCGTGCCCTGCGCCAGCAGGTCCGTGATGCGCTTGGCGCGGTAGCCCGGGAACCAGTTGTGCGCGATGAGGTACGGGTATTCGTCGGAGGTGATCTTGTTGTTCGCCGTGACGGCGAAGCCCGCGGGCGGGTTGAAGGACGCGGGCAGCTCCTCGAAGGGGATGTAGCCCTGCCACTCGTACTCGCCGCCCCAGCCGGGCATGGGCAGGAGGCCCTGGTGGCCGCCCGCGCGAATCGGAATCTTCCCCGTGGACTGGTACGCGATGTTCCCCGCCGTGTCCGCGTAGACGAAGTTCTGGCCCGGGCTCTCCCACAGCGCCATGGCGCCCCGGAACTCCTCCCAGTTCGTCGCCAGGTTCAGCCGCAGCAGCGAGTTGACCAACGGCTTGCACTCGAACAGCGCCCAGCGCAGCGACAGCGGCTCGCTGTCCGCCAGCACGCGGCTCATCACCGTGTTCATGATGGGGCCGTGCACGGTGGAGCGGACCTCCAGCGCCACGGGCGCCGCGCCGCGCACGGGAATCTCCTCGCGGCGGATGTCCAGGTCGTGCCACTCGCCCTGGAACAGGTACTGCCGGGGCGCCTTCACGTCGTCCAACTTCTCGATGTAGAAGTCCTGGGTGTCCGGCCCCAGGTTGGACATGCCCCAGGAAATCTTCCCGTTGTGCCCCACGACGATGAGCGGCACGCCGGGCAGCGAGAAGCCCACGTGGTGGAAGCGCCCGCCGTGCAGGCCGTTCTCGTACCAGGTGGACGGCAGCCCCAGGCCGATGTGGACGTCATTGCACAAGAGCGGCTTGCCGCTCTGCGTGCGCTGGCCGTGCACCACCCAGTTGTTGCTGCCCGAGACGATGTTGGGGTCGCCCAGCACGCCGTCGATTCCGTCCAGGCCCTCCATGGCCTTCACGCCCTGGAGTCCCGTCAGCCGGGCCTCGGGCGGGACGATGAGCGGCGTCTCGGGCGCGTTCTGCGGGAGGATGGCGTTGGCGACTTCCTCGCCAGCCTCCGCCACCAGTCTCGCGCGCAGCAGCTCCAGCCGGTGGTTGCCGCCCAGCATGAGCGACAGCAGGTTGCCGCGGATGAGCGTGTCCATCGGCGTCCAGGCCTCGGGCGTGACACCCAGGACGCTGAACTCGTAGGACAGGGGCTCGTTGGCCACGCGCGCGTTGATGCCGGCGGCGTAGGCCTCCAGCATGGCGCGCGCCTCGGGGTCCACCTGCTCCCAGGTGCGCTCGGCGACGCGGCGCAGGCCCAGGGTGAGCATGAGCTGATCCGCCGCGACGCCCATGGGCCCCACGGCGCTGGCCAGCCGCCCGTTGCCGATGCGGCGGCCCATCTCCAACTGCCACATGCGGTCCTGCGCGTGGACGTAGCCTTGCGCGAAGAAGAGGTCGTGCTCGTCGTTCGCGAAGATGTGCGGCACGCCCCACGTGTCGCGAATCACCTCCACCTTGCCGTGGAGGCCCTGCAGCGTCCGCGAGCCCTGCGTGCGCGGCCAGCGGCGGCGGGCCAGCCAGGGACCCAGGCCGGGGCTCGCCACCGCGAAGGCGGACGGCAGCATGCGCAACATGCGCAGGATGTTGTTGAGCGCGCTCATGACGGGGTGGCTCCGGGCGAGGGTGTGAGCGGGGCGACGTCGGAATCCGAGAGGCTGGCGGGCGTGGGCACCTCGGGCAGCGCGTCAGGCAGCTCGGACTCCACGTTGCGCACGCGCGGGTTGAGCCACGCCATCAGCACGTTGATGAGCACGACGATGCCCAGGAAGAGGAACAGCAGCGCGATGCCGCGCCCCGGGCCCACGCCGAACACCCGGCCGAAGCTGTTCGCCAGCAGTCCACCCGGCGCCATCCACGGCTCGAACATGTGGTCGGCGAGCGGACCCGCGGCGAGGCTCGCCAGCGGCGGCGCGCACAGCACGAACATGCGCTTGACGGAGCTGGTCCGGCCCTGGAGGTCAGGCGGAATCTTCCGCTGCCAGATGGCCGCGCTGCACGCGGACATGGGCGGGGTGCAGAACAGGTAGAGCGTCGCGGCCGTGGCGACGATGGGCACGCTGGGCAGCGGCGCGGCGAGGAACAGCACCAGGCCCGAGAGAATCTGGAACCCGAACATGCCGAGGATGAGCCGCTTGGGTCCGCCCCACACGCCCATCATCACGCCGCCCGCGAGCGCGCCCGTGCCGGCGATGGAGAGGATGACGCCGAGCGTGGGGATGTCCGTGAAGCTCAGCACCAGCGGGGTGATGAGCACCGACACCAGCGCGAGGATGAAGTTGGTGAGCAGCGAGTAGCACAGGAGCCCGAAGAGTCCGGGCCGCGCGCGGATGAAGGCCCAGCCCTGACGAATCTCCTGTGGCAGTGAGCCCTTGCCCACCTGGCCTTCCTTGCTGGCCGTGGGCCGGGGGAAGCGCACGAGCAGCAGCGTTCCCACCGCGAACACGAACGAGGACAGGTCCGCGAGGATGACGCCCTGCAGGCCCACGCTCGCCACCAGCGCGCCGGCGATGATGGGCGAGAGAATCTGTCCCGCGCCGTGCGCGATGTCGCCCATGGCGTTGGCGCGGCTCAGGTGCTCCTTGGGCACCACCAACGCCACGGTGGCGTAGAAGGCGGGCCAGCGGAACGCGCCGAAGCACGCGGCCAGGCCGACGGGCAGATAGAAGTGCCACGGGCGCACCTCCATGAGCCCGTGGTTGCCGGCCACCACCAGCGCGAAGATGAGCAGCGTGCTCACGCCGCTGCCCAGGTCGGCGAGCAGCATGGCGCGTCGGCGGTCCCACCGGTCGATGTACGCGCCAGCGATGGGCGCCAGGACGACCATGGGCGCGAAGTAGAAGAAGGTGAGCATCGCGAACTGCGTGGTGGATTGGGTGTCTCGGAAGATCTGCACCCCCACCGCGAAGCTGGTGAGCCCCGAGCCGAGCAGCGAGACGAGCTGTCCCAGCCAGGTCATCCAGAAGACCTTCTGGGGATTGGTGACGGTCATGCGTTGCAGAAGGCTCATTCTGGCTCTCGCTCGTCGTAGGCGCGTAGGGGAAGGGCCCACCCCCGGTTCGTACACCGTGTGGGCCCCGTCAATCCATGGGTCGACTCAGCCTTGCTCCAGCTCCGCGAGCAAGGCCTCCAACTCGGCCGGATCCACCTGCTTCGCGCTGGCCTCGACGATGGCCACGGACATGACCTCCACCGTGGGCGAGTCGAACAGCGCGCGCATGGGCAACTCGACGTGGAACGCCTCGCGGATCCGCGAGAGCACCTGCACGCCCAGCAGCGAGTGGCCGCCCAGCTCGAAGAAGTTGTCGGTGACGCCGACTTCCTCCACGCCGAGCAGGTCCCTCCAGATGCCCGCCACGCGCTCCTCGGTCTCGTCCCGAGGTGCGAGGAAGGGATTGGCCAGCGGCGGCCTCGGGTGGCGGTTCGCGGGTGTGGCGGCGCCCGCGGTGGCCTGGGCCTGTCCCGTCGTCGCGGCCTGACGGCGCGTGGCGAGCGAGCCCCGCGTCACTACCCACCGTCCACCCTGGGGCAAGGTGAGCAGTCCGCGCAGCAGGCGGAAGCCCTCGGCGGGGGGGATGACGGCCTCGGGGCGGAAGCCCTCGCCGACGCCCCACACGTCCCAGTCCACCGCGAACCAGCGCGTGCCCACGCCGCGCGCCTGGCGCGCCACGAGCGCGTCCATGCCCGCGTGCGCGGCGGCGACGGCGCTGCACGCCATGCCACCCAGCACGGTGGTGAGTGACGAGTGCACCGCCACGAAGTCTGGCTTCCGCGAGGCGAGGACGGACACGAGCTGGGTCAGTCCGCCCAGGCGCGCGCGCAACAGCGGCGCACTCGCCTCGCGAGTCGACTCGGCCACGGGGATGCGGGCGGACATGCCCCCGTCTCCCGCCGCGTAGAACACGCCGTCCACCGTACCGAAGCGAGACTCCGCGAGCTGGAACGCGCGCTCCAGCTCACCGGGCTCGCCCGCGTCCGCGCGCAGCGCCAGCACCTGGGCTCCGGCGCGCTCCAGTCCGCGCACGCGCTCGATGGCCCGCGACGTGACGTCCTTCGCGTCGTGTCCCGAGAGCCACGCGTTCCACTCCTCGGGCGCGGGCAGTCCCTTGCGAGACAGCAGCACGAGCCGAGGCCTGGCCGCGGCCGTCAGCTCCTCCGCCAGCGCGAGGCCCACGCGTCCCAGGCCGCCCACGATGACGTAGACGCCGCCCTGCTTCAGCGACGCGGACGCGGTGGGTTCCGCCCCGGGCTCGAACGCCTCGACGTGGCGGTGCGCGCCGCGCAGCGCGACCCCGTCGGAGCTGTCCTGAGCCAGCTCCGCCACCAGCCGCTCCACCCAGGGCGAGGTCAGTTCGGCCTGCTCCCCAGGCCACGTCACGTCCACGGCGCGAGAGCGCAGGCCCGGATACTCCTGGGCCATGACGCGGCATGCGCCCACTGCCGCGGCCTGCCACGGATCCAAGGGCTCCTCGCCCGTGACATCGCGCGCGCCGCGAGTCACCACGTACAGCGACACCGGCGCGGCCTCCGCACTCGGGCCCACCGCGCGGCCCAAGGCCATGAGGCCGTGGAACGTCACGTCGAGCGTGGCCTCGCTGGCGGGCGTGCCCATGGCCGTCAGCGGCCACAGGTACGCGATGCGCTCGGGCGTCCAGCCCTCGTCACGCAGCCGCTCCAGCGTCTCGCCCATCGTCTCCGGGCTCACCGCGTAGCGGCGCTGCGCGGGCGCGTCACCGCGCTCGGGCGCCACCAGCGTCACCACGTCCGCACCCGCGCCCCGCAGTCGCTCCGTCACGCGCGCCGCGAGAGCCGTGTCCGACTCCAGCACCAGCCAGCGCTGGCCCTGGAGCGACGGCACCGTCACCGAGGCCGGCGTTCGAGGCCAGACGGGCGCGGACAACTCGAGGCCTCGCACGTCCGACGAGGCTCGCACTGCCGAGGCAGCCACGGCCGCGCGAGCGGGAGGCGGTCCTCGGAGCAGGTCGAACCGCTCGCGCTGGAAGGGATAGCCGGGCAGTCCCACGCGACGGCGCGGCTCGCCCTTGTAGCCGCGCGACAGCTCCACGCGGCCTCCCGCGAGCCACAGTCGGCCCGTGGCCTCCGTCAGGTGGCTCAGCGCGTCCTGCTGCGCGTCCCGAGGACCCGGCAGCGAGGTGAGCACCATCGGGTGCGTGCCCGCCGGAGCGTTGCGCCGCAGCAGGGTGGCCAGCGCGTTGCCCGGGCCAATCTCCAGGAACACGCGCTCCGAGTTTTGGAGCAGCAGCGTGGCCGCGTCGCCGAAGCGCACGGCCTCGCGCAGGTGCCGCGTCCAGGCGCGTGGGTCCGTGGCCACCGCCTCCGTCACCCACGTGCCGGTGAGGTTGGACACGTAGGGAATCTTGGGCGGCGACAGGCGCACGCGCGCCACTTCGCGCGAGAACGCCTCCAGCACCGGATCCATCATCGCGGAGTGGAACGCGTGCGAGGTGTGCAGCCGCCGCGTCTCCACGCCGCGCTGGGTGAGCGCGGCCTCCAGCGCGACGATGTCCGCCTCGGGCCCCGAGGCCACCGTCAGCCCCGGCGCGTTCGCCGCCGCGATCGACACGCCCGAGGGCAACAGCGGCGACAGCTCCGCCTCCGGCAGGTGCACGGAGAGCATCGAGCCCGAGGGCAGCGCCTGCATCAGCCGGCCCCGCGTCGCCACGAGCGACAGCGCGTCCTCCAGGGAGAACACGCCCGCGAGACACGCGGCCACGTACTCACCCAGGCTGTGGCCCACCATCGCCTCGGGCTCCACGCCCAGCGAGCGCCACAGTTGTGCGAGCGCGTACTCCACCGCGAACAGCGCGGGCTGCGCCAGCTCCGTGCGCCGCAGCAGGGCCTCGGCCTCCTCGCCGCCTTGGGCGGGGAAGAGCACCGCGCGCAAGTCACGCCCCAGTCGAGGCGTCAGCGCGTCGCAGCACGCGTCCAGGTGCTTGCGGAAGACAGGCTCGGACTCATAGAGGCCGCGCGCCATCCCCACGTGCTGCGTGCCCTGACCAGAGAACACGAACACCACCGGACGGCGCGTGTTCGTGCCCGAGCCACCGAGCGCACGCCGCGCATCACGCAGCGCCTCGCGGGCGTCCGCGGTGTCACGGCACACGAGCACACGGCGGTGCTCGTACGCGCGACGCCCCACTTGCAGCGTGTAGGCCACGTCGGCCAGGGGCAGGCTCGGATTCGCGTCCAGGTGCTCGGCCAGCCGGGTCGTGGCCGCCTCCAACGCGGCGGGCGTCCGAGCCGACAGCGTGAGCACGTGCCACGGGCGGCGCGATGCGGTGGCCGCGGACGGGGGAGGTGCCTCCTCCAGCACCACGTGCGCGTTGGTGCCGCCGATGCCGAAGGCGCTCACGCCCGCGCGGCGAGGTCCGCCCCGCGACTCCCAAGGCCGGGCCTCGGACGTCACGAAGAAGGGCCCGCCCGCGAAGTCGATGGCCGGGTTGGGGCGCTGGAAGTGCGGCGTGGGCGGCAGCTCGCGATTCTGGAGCGCGAGCACCGTCTTCATCACGCCCGCCACACCCGCCGCGGCGTCCAGGTGGCCGATGCTCGCCTTGAGCGAGCCGAGCACACAGCGCTGCGCGCCGAGCTCCGTGCCACCGAACGCTTGATTCAGCGCGGCCACTTCAATCGGGTCGCCCAGGGGCGTTCCGGTGCCGTGCGCCTCCACGTACTGGATGTCGCCGGGCTCCACGCCCGCGATGCCGAGCGCCTCGGCGACGACGGCCGCCTGGCCCTCCACGCTGGGGGCCGTGTAGCCCACCTTCGCGGAGCCGTCGTTGTTGATGGCCGTGCCCAGGATGACCGCGTGGATGGTGTCCCGGTCCTTCACCGCGTCGGAGAGGCGCTTGAGCACCACCACCGCCGCGCCGGCGCCGCGCACCGTGCCCTTGGCGTCCGCGTCGAAGGCTCGGCAGTACCCGTCCGGGGAGAGGATCATCCCCTCCTGGTACAGGTAGCCCGCCGTCTGCGGGAACGACACGGAGGTGCCGCCCGTGAGCGCCATGTCGCTCTCACCCGACAGCAGGCTCTGGCAGGCCAGGTGGATGGCCACGAGCGAGCTGCTGCACGCCGTCTGCACCGCGACGCTGGGGCCGCGCAGGCCCAGTCGGTGCGACACGCGCGTGGTGAGGTAGTCCTTGTCGTTGGCCAGCATCAGCGCGTACGTGCCGGCGGTGTCCAGCAGGTCCGGCTGGCGGGTGAGCGCGCGCAGCAGATACGAACTGGGGCTCGTGGCGCCGAACACGGCCACCGCGCCCGAGATGCGCTCGGGGTCATAGCCCGCGTGCTCCATCGCCTCGAGCGAGCACTCGAGGAACAGGCGCTGCTGCGGATCCATCAGCTCCGCCTCGCGCGGGCTGTAGCCGAACAGCGCCGCGTCGAAGTGGCTCGCATCCTCCAGCACGTACGACGCGCGCACCCACTGGGGCTGCTCGCGCATGGCGCGCGGCACGCCGGCTTCGTCCAGCTCCGCGTCGGTGGGCACCCGTCGCGCATCCGCGCCGCGCCGCAGGTTGTCCCAGAAACCCTTCAGGTCGCGCGCCCCGGGGAAGCGCCCCGACAGGCCGACAATCGCGATCCGCTCCACGCCATCCACTGCGTCACTCATCCATCTCTCCGTCCGTCTCCACGCGTCCCCTCGTACTGCCCACCCGACGGTTCACCGTGCGGCGCGCTTCGGCGCGAGCCCGCCCGGCCTGCGCCGCGTCCACCGCGGGCGCCTCGTCTCGGCGCGACAGGCGCTCCGACAGCGAGCGCACCGTGGGGTACTGAAACAGCTCCGTCAACGCCAGCTTCGCTCCCAGCTCCGACGTCAACCGGCGATGCAGCTGGAGCGCCAGCAGCGAGTTGCCACCCAGCTCGAAGAAGGCGTCATCCAGACCGACCTGCTCCACATGGAGCAGCTCCTTCCACGCCTGGGCAATCTTCTGCTCCACGTCCGTGCGCGGCGCCTCGAAGGGCCGCGACGGATCCGCCTTGCCCGTCTCCGGCGCGGGCAGCGCCTTGCGGTCCGCCTTGCCGTTGGGGCTGAGCGGCATGCGCTCCAGCACCACGACATTGGACGGCACCATGTACTCGGGCAGCCGGTCGCGCAGCCACGCGCGCAAAGCGCCTGCGTCCACCGCGCCCTCGCGCGCCACCACATACGCCACGAGCCGCTTCTGGCCGGGCTTGTCCTCGCGCGCCAGCACCACCGCCTGTCGCACGGTGGGGTGCTTCTCCAGCGAGGACTCGATCTCGCCCAGCTCGATGCGCAGGCCGCGAATCTTCACCTGGAAGTCCGCGCGGCCCAGGTACTCGACCTCCCCGTCCGGCAGCCACCGCGCCACGTCACCCGTGCGGTACATGCGCGCGCCGGCCGTGGCCGCGTGCGGATCCGGAATGAAGCGCTCGGCGGTGAGGTCCGGCCGGGACAGGTAGCCCCGGCCCACCTGCACGCCGCCGATGAACAGCTCGCCCGCCACGCCCTGCGGCACGGGCTGCAGCTCCGCGTCCAGGATGAGGATGCGCGTGTTCGCCACCGGCTTGCCGATGGGCACCGAGCGGCGCCCGTCGTTCGCCACGCACGCATGATAGGTCACGTCCACGGCCGCCTCGGTGGGGCCGTAGAGGTTGTGCAGCCCCGCGCCGGGCAGCTTGCGCAGGCACGTCTCCTTCAGCTCCAGCGGCAGCGCTTCACCGCTGCACACCACGCGGCGCAGCGAGACGCAGCTCTCCACGCCGGGCTCGTCCAGGAAGGCCTGGAGCATGGACGGCACGAAGTGCAGCGTCGTCACGCCCGCCTCGGTGATGAGCCGAGACAGGTACGCCGGCTCTTGGTGGCCACCGGGCCGCGCCATCACGAGCTTCGCGCCCGTCATCAGCGGCCAGAAGAACTCCCAGACGGAGACGTCGAAGCTGAACGGCGTCTTCTGCAGCACCACGTCGTGGGCGCGCAGCCCGTAAGCAGCTTGCATCCACAGCAGGCGGTTGACGACGGGGCCGTGCGCGTTCATCGCGCCCTTCGGCCGGCCCGTGCTGCCCGAGGTGAAGATGATGTACGCGAGCGAGTCCGGCGTGGGACTCGAGTCCGGCGCCGTGGTGGGCTCGCGCGCGATGGCGTCCCAGCCCGTGTCCAGCGTGAGTACCTGGGCGCCGTGCGAGGCAGGCAGCCGCGACAGCAGCCGCTCCTGCGCGAGCAGCACCGTGGGACGCGCGTCCTCCAGCATCCACGTGAGGCGCTCGGGCGGATAGCCCGGGTCCAACGGCACGTAGGCCCCGCCCGCCTTGAGCGTGCCGAGCAGCCCCACCACCATCTCCAGCGAGCGCTCCACGCACAGGCCCACGCGAGACTCAGGACCCACGCCTCGCGCGCGCAGCGCGTGCGCCAGCTGATTGGCCCGCGCGTCCAACTCCCGGTAGGTGAGCCGCGCGCCGTCGTACTCCAGCGCGACCGCGTCCGGAGTCCGAGCCGCCTGCGCCTCCATCAGCGACGTGAGCGTGGCGCCCTCGGGCATGGGCGCCGCGGTGTCATTCCACTCCACGAGCACGCGGCGGCGCTCGGCCTCCGGCAGCACGGGGAGCTGGGAGATGGCCGTGTCCGGCCGGGCGACCACGCCCTCCAGCAGCTCGCGGTAGTGCGCGAGCACGCGCGTCGCGGTCTCCGCCTCGAACAAGTCAGTGCTGTACTCGGCGGTGACACGAAGCCCCTGGGGCAGGTCCACCACGAGCAGCGACAAGTCATACTTCGTCGTGCCCGTGTCCACGGGCTGCGACTCCATCACCAGCCCCGGTGCCTCCAGGGGCGGCATGGGCGCGTTCTGGAGCACGAACATCACCTGGAACAGCGGCGTGTGGCTCAGGTGTCGCTCGGGCTTGAGGCCGTCCACCAGTCGCTCGAAGGGGACGTCCTGGTGCGCGTACGCGTCCAGCGTCGTCTCGTGCACGCGGCGCATCACCTCGCGGAAGGTCGGGCGTCCGGAGAGGTCCGCGCGCAGGGCGAGCATGTTGACGAACAGGCCGATGAGCCCCTCGACCTCCGTGCGCGAGCGGCCCGCGATGGGCGTGCCCACCACCACGTCGTCCTGGCCCGTGTAGCGCGACAGCAGCACCTGGAAGGCGGACAGCAGCGTGACGAACAGCGTGCGCCCCTCGCGCTGCGAGAGGGCCTTGAGTCCCTGCGTCAGCTCGGGGGACAGATGGAAGACCTGCCGCGCGCCGCGCGAGCTGAGCAGCGCGGGCCGAGCCTTGTCCGCCGGCAGCTCCAGCAGCGCGTTCGGGTTGAGCCGCTGCTTCCAGTACGCGAGCTGACGCTCCAGCTCCGCGCCCTGGAGCCAGTCGCGCTGCCACGCGGCGTACTCGGCGTACTGGAGGGGCAGGGGCTTCAGCGGGGACGGCTGTCCCTCGGCGCATGCGCGATAGAGCGCGGCCAGCTCGCTGACGAACACGCCCATGCTCCACCCGTCCGAGACGATGTGGTGCATGTTGACGAGCAGCACGTGCTCACGCTCCGACAGCCGCAGGAGCGAGGCGCGCCACAGCGGCCCGCGCTCCAACCCGAAGGGCTGCTGCGAGAGCGCCACCACGCGCGCGCGGGCCTCTTCGTCGCGCTGAGCCTCGGGCACGCTGGACAGGTCCACGACCTCCAGCTCCAGCTCGGCGCTGGTCGAGATGACCTGCTGCGGCCGACCGTCGCGATCCTGGAACGTGGTGCGGAGCGTCTCATGGCGCGCCGCCAGCAGCTTGAGGCCCTGGCGCAGCGCCTCCAGGTGCACCGTGCCGGACATCCGCACCGACACGGGCATGTGGAGCGCGGCGCTGCCCGGACTCCACTTGTCCAGGAACCACATGCGCTCCTGGCCGAAGGACAGCGGCGCCTGCTTCGTCGCCTGCGCTTGCTTGTCCTTCAGCAGCAGCGCCAATCGGGCGCGCTTGTCATCGGGGTTGGACGCCATGTCAGGCCACCTCCTGGCCGCCGGACGCATCACCACCGTCCGCGCCACCCTCGGCTTCCAGGACCGCGAGCAGCTCCGCCACCTGCTCGTCGGAGAGCTGATCCAGGTTCTCGAGCAGCTTCGCCGCCTCCGCCGCGGTGGTGGCCTTCCCGGCCTGCTTCGGCTTCGCCGCGGCGCTGGGCGCGGGAGCCGCCATCGCGCCCTCCATCGGATAGCCCAGGCGCGCGATGACCTCGTGCGTGGTGGCGTCCAGTCCGCGCGGCCACTTGATGCGCTTCCACGAGTCACCGAGGTTCTTCTCGATGCCCTGGTGCTGGAGGATGTTGGGATCCCCCAGGCCGCCCATCATGCGCTCCTTCTTGCCGTCGTACGGCTGGACCATGCGCTCGTCGAAGGGCAGCCCCAGGAAGTTGCAGACGCCCGTCATCACCTTGGTCGGATCCGCGACCAGGTCCTCGTAGCGCACCCAGTGGCAGCGCTCGCGGTCGATGCGATCGAAGAACTGGAGCAGGTTGCGGTTGGACAGCGCCCACACTGTCTCGGCGACCACGTAGGGGTCCACGTCCTGCGTGCCGAAGAGTCCCTGCGCGAAGAGCCGGTCGAAGCGCATGCGCAGCACCGACTCCATCACCGGGTACGGGTGCCGGTAGAGGTAGATGTACTTGGGCCGGTCGAACATCTCCTCGGCCCGCCACAGCGTCTCGGCCTCCATGGCGTACGTGGGCGTCTTGTCCACGAGCAGCCGCGAGCCCGCGAGCGCCTGGAGCTGTCCGAAGACCTCCTTCGACGACACGTTGTCCGCCACCAGCTTGTCCACCAGCGCCGCGCCCGCGGTGGAGTCCAGGCCCTGCAGCTCCATGAAGGCCCACTGCAGACCGCCCGTGGTCCACTCCATCTCGCTGCCGAAGCCGATGTTCTCCTTCCACTGCCGCATGGTCTCGAAGAACAGCAGGTTCACTTCGGGCGGGCAGAACAACTGCGGGTGTCCGGCCAGCATGACGCGGAAGAGGGTGGAGCCGGCGCGCGGGCTGGAGTGCACGAACACCATGGGCGGGTTCTTGCGCCCCGAGCCGCTCTGCTCACCCGAGCCGCGCTTGCGGTAGGGCTTGAGCGGGTAGTCCGCCAGCGGCCGGTTCTGCGCGAAGCGGAGCGGATCCGCCTGACGGTCCATCTCCACCAGCAGGTACTTGGACAGCGCGGGGATGGACGGGTTGGCCTGCACCTCGTGCGGGTAGAGCTGGAACTTGAAGTCCTGGCGCAGGCTGTACTCCAGCTCCGCGCCCAGCCGGTGCAGGTCGTACTGCTTCAGGCTCCCATCGGCGGGGAGCTGCGCGACGGGGATGCGCAGGCCCTCGGCGATGTGCTGCTGCAGGTACTCCGTCATGAGCGCCGGGCGCTCGGTGGGGAAGGCCGTGCGCAGCCGCTCCGCGATGGGCTTCTCCTTCGTGGTGGCGCGCTTCGCCAGCTCCGCCTCCACGCGCTGCGCGATGCCCGCCACCGTGGGCGTCTCGAACAGGCCGCGCAGCGACAGGTCCACCTTCAGTGCCGCGTGGATGTGATTGCGAAGCTGCGTGGCCAGCAGCGAGTGGCCGCCCAGCTCGAAGAAGTTGTCGTTGACGCCGATGCCGTCGATTCCCAGCACCTGCTCCCACACCGCGGCGACCGTCTTCTCCAACTCGTTGCGCGGCGCCACATGCGCGGTGACGAGCGCGGGGCGTGGGTGCTTCTTCTGTCCCGAAGCCCGAGCCGCCGCGCCCTGCGCCTGCGTGGGACGCGGGCGCTGGATGCGACGCGCGGCGAGGTCCGCGGTGGAGACCGCGACGCGCCCGCCCTCGACATGGGCCAGCACGCGACGCGTGGCCTCCACGCCCTCGGCGGGCTGGATGGCGAACTGTGCGAGCACCGGGCTCAGCTCGGCCATGGCGCGCGCGTCCGCGAACTGCCACGCGTCCCAGTCCACGCTCAGCCACGGGTACTCGGCCGTCTCCGAGCGCTGCTCGGCGAAGGCGTCCATGAACGAGCTGGCCGCGGCTTGCGCCACCTGCCCCAGGCCACCCAGCACCGAGGACAGCGAGGACACGAGCAGACAGAAGTCCAGGCCGCGCGCGGGCAGCACCTTCTCCAGCACGCGCACGCCGTGGACCTGCGGGCGGAAGTGCCACTCGCACTCGGTGGGGCTCGTCTCCGCGATGATGCCCAGCGTGGCGCCCTGCATGCCGCCCGCCGCGTGGATGACGCCATCGAGCTTCCCGAACCGCGCACGCACGCCCTCCACCACGGCGCGCATCCGCTCCTCGTTCGCGAGGTCCGCGGGGAACACCGCCACTTCGGCCCCGGACTCCTCCAAGCGCTGCGCGCTGCGGATGCGCAGGCTCACCGCGTCGTCCGCGCCGCGCTCCTTCACCCACGCGGCCCACTGCTCCTTCGCGGGGAAGTCCGGCGCCTCTACCAGCGCGAGCTTCGCGCGGTGCGTGCGCGCCAGCTCCGCCGCGAGCGCATGTCCAATGCCTCCCAGGCCATCCGTGATGAGGTACACGCCCGAGTCCCGCAGCACGGGCGCAGAGGTGCCTTCGAGCCGCAGCGGCTCGAACGTCTGCACCCAGCGCTGACGGCCGCGCCACGCGACGACGGCGTCGGAGGACGAAGCCGCCAGCTCCGCCGCGAGCTGCCGCGCCACCACGCCCGCATCCGAGGCCACCACGTCCACGAAGTGGCAGGTGAAGTGCGGATACTCCTGGGCCAGCACGCGGCCGGGGCCCATGAGCAGGGCCTTGTCCGCGGACAGTCGGTCCGCGCTCTCCACGCGGGCGGCCTCACTCGCCACCACCCACCACGCGAGCGGCTCGCTGCGGCCCGCCTCGCCCAGGGCGCGCGCGAGGAAGAGCTGGCTGTGGAAGCCCACCGCCAGCGTCGTCGCCAGCGCGGGGGCCTCCTTCGTCACGCCCCAGAGGTGCATCACGCCGTCGAAGTCACGGCCCTCGTCCTTCAGGGCGCGCAGCAGCGCGGCGTAGTCCTCCGGCCGCTCGGGGGCGATGGCATAGAGCCCGTCCGCGCGGCGCGCGAACGTTGGGCCCGGAACCACGCGCGTCACCGCGCCACCGGACAGCATCGGGGCCAGCGCCTCGGCCACGCCCGCGCCGTCCGCGAAGACGAGCCAGCCGCGTCCCGTGGTGCTCGCCTTCGCGCCGCGCGACAGCGGCGCGCGCTTCCACGACGCCGTGTAGAACCAGTCCGCCAGGTCCGCCTTCTTCGCCAGCGAAGGCGCCTCGGCGGGACGCGCCGCGCCCCCAGCACCCAGCGGACGGGCATCCACCCAGTAGCGCTGCCGCTCGAAGGGGTAGGCGGGCAGCGGCACGCGACGGCGCTCCTCGTGCGCGCTGAAGCCCTTCCAATCCACCGACACGCCCTGGAGCCACAGCCGCCCCGCGGTGCCCAGCAGCACGGAGAGGTCTTCCGTCTGCTCACGCGGGTGGCGCATGGCGCTGAGCACCACGCGGCCCTCTGCGTCCGGCTGCTGCCGGGCGAGCGTGGCGAGCACGTTGCTCGGGCCCACCTCCAGCAGCGCGGCCTGGGGCCACTTGCGCGCCAGCTCCTGCAGGCCCGCGGCGAAGCGCACCGCCTGCCGCAGGTGCGTGGCCCAGTAGCCCGGGTCCGTCGCCTGCGCGGCGTCGATCCACGTCCCCGTCACGTTGGACAGGAAGGGCAGCTTGGGCGCGGACAGCTTCACCTGCCGCACCCGCTCGGTGAACGCCGCGAGGATGGGGTCCATCATCGCGGAGTGGAACGCGTGCGAGGTGTGCAGGCGCGAGACGTCCACGCCCTGCGTCTCCAGTACGGCTTGGAGCGAGTCCACCGCGGGCGTGGGGCCCGCGACCACCGTGAAGCCCGGCGCGTTGACGGCGGCCACCGACAGCGTGGGGCCCATCAGCGGCTTGAGCGCATCCTCCGTCAGGCGCGCGGACAACATGGCGCCCGAGGGCATGGACTGCATGAGCCGACCGCGCGCGGCCACCAGCGCCAGCGCGTCCTTCAGCTCGAAGACGCCCGCGAGGCAGGCCGCCACGTACTCGCCGATGCTGTGACCGAGCATCGCGACAGGCTTCACGCCCCACGACATCCACAGCTTCGCCAGCGCGTACTCCACCGCGAAGAGGGCAGGCTGGGTCAGCGACGTCTGGCCCAGCTGCGTGCGCGCCTCGTCCTCTCGCGCGGGCTCGGGGAAGAGCACGGTGCGCAGGTCCAGGCCCAGGTGCGGCTGAAGCTCTTTCGCGCAGGTGTCCAGGTGCTCGCGGAACACCGGCTCGGACGCATACAGGCCGCGCGCCATGCCGACGTACTGCGAACCCTGGCCGGGGAAGAGGAACGCGACCGGGCGGTCTTGCACCGCGGCGGCCTGCGTCCACAGTCGCTGGCTGTCCGTGGCCTCCAGCGCGGCGACCGCATCGTCGCGGTCGCGGCACAGCAGCACGCGCCGCTGCGTCATCGGCTGACGGCCCACCTGGAGCGTCCAGGCCGCGTCCGGCAGGGAGACGCTGGGGTTCGCCTTCAGGTGCGTGGCCAGGTTGCGCGTGGCCGCCTCCAGCGCCGCGGGCGTCTTGGCGGACAGCACCACGAGCTGGCTCGGACGCGAGGGGCTCGAGGCCGGGCGCGCGGGCGCCTCCTCCAGCACCACGTGCCCGTTGGTGCCACCGACGCCGAACGAGCTGACGCCCGCGCGGCGCGGATGCTTCGCCGGAGCAGGCCAGTCCTTCAGGGTGGTGTTGACGTAGAAGGGGCCGCCCGCGAAGTCGATTTCCGGGCTGGGCTGCTCGAAGTGGAGGCTGGGGGGAATCTGCTTCTGCTCCAGCGTCATCACCGCCTTGATGAGGCTGGAGACGCCGGCCGCGTTGGCCAGGTGTCCGATGTTGCTCTTGAGCGAGCCCATCGCGATGCGCGGCGGGTTCGCCTTCGCCGCGGCCGAGCGCGGCTTGAAGGCCTTGTTGAGCGCGCGCACTTCGATGGGGTCGCCCATCTTCGTGCCCGTGCCGTGCGCTTCGACGTAGCCCACGGTCTCCGGCGCCACGCCCGCTGCACCCAGCGCCTCGCTGATGACGGAGGACTGTCCCTCCACGCTGGGGGCCGTGTAGCCGACCTTCAGCGCGCCATCGTTGTTGATGGCCGTGCCCTTGATGACCGCGTGGATGTGGTCACCGTCCTCGATGGCATCCGCCAGCCGCTTGAGCACCACCACGCCCACGCCGCTGCCGAACACCGTGCCGTCCGCCTTCGCGTCGAACGCACGGCAGTGCCCGTCCGGAGACACGATGCCACCGGGGACGAAGCCGTAGCCCTCCGGGTGCTTCACGTGCACGGACACGCCGCCCGCCAGCGCCATGTCGCACTCCTCGTTGAGGAGGCTCTGGACGGCCACGTGGGTGGCCACCAGGGACGTGGAGCACGCGCTCGCGATGGAGTAGCTGGGCCCGCGCAGGTTCAGCTTGTAGGCCACGCGGGTGCTGAGGAAGTCACCGCCGTTGCCCACGTCGATCTGCACCTGATCCAACCCGCTGAGCTGGTCCAGGTTCGAGACGAGGTTGTAGACGAGGTACGTGTTGGTGGCCGCTCCCGCGAACACGCCGATGGGCCCGTCGAAGCCCTCCGGCGTGTGGCCCGCGCGCTCCATCGCCTCCCAGGCGCACTCCAGGAAGACGCGGTGCTGCGGATCCATCAGCTCCGCCTCGCGCGGCGTGAAGCCGAAGAAGCCGGCGTCGAACAGCTCCATGCCGTCCAGCGCCGCGGAGGCCTTCACGTGCTGCGGGTCCTTCCGCTGCTCCGCGCTGACCCCGAGCTTCTCCAGCTCGGCGTCGCTCACGGGGCGGATGGACTCCACGCCCTGGCAGAGGTTGCGCCAGAACGTGTCCAGGTCGGCGGCGCCGGGGAAGCGGCCCGCCATGCCGATGATGGCGACTGCCTGCGCGTCAATGGGGGAGTCGGATGCCATGAGAGTCTTCGGAAGTCAGAGGTCGGAAAGCGGAGGGACGCGGGCGCTCAGCGCTCTTCGTCCGGGGTCGTGTCGTCCTGGCGCTGGGCGCGGCGCGCGCGGCGGCGCTCGCCTCGGCTGAGCGCCTCGGTGGGCTCAGGGCTGGACTCCTCGTCGGAAGTCCCCTTGGCCTCCTTGAGCAGCTTGGCCAGCGCGCCCACCGTGGGGCCTTCGTAGAGGGTGACGGCGGGCAGCGCGACGCCGAACTCCTCGCGCACGCGGGCGATGAGCTTCACGCCCACCAGCGAGTTGCCCCCCAGCTCGAAGAAGTTGTCGTGGACGCCCACCTGCGCGAGCCCCAGCGTCGTCTCCCAGAGGCGGGCGATGTCCGCCTCCAGCGAGTCGCGCGGCGCCACGTAGGCGTTCTGGAGCGCCGGCCGAGGCGTCTTCTCCTGGCCCAGCGTGGCCTCCTTCTGCACCACGGCCTCCGCCTTCGCGCTGTCCGCGGGCCGGGCCCACTTCTGCGCGCGCGCCTTCAGGCTGCTGGTGGACACGGCGACCTGCGACACCGCGCCCAACTGGAGCAGGTGCTCGAACGCCTCCGCGCCCTCGGCGGGGGTAATCGCCAGCGAGCCGAACGGGTTGGAGGTCGCGCCCTCCGCACCCGACTCGAAGCGCCACGCGTCCCAGCCCACGCTCATCCACGGCACCGGCGACTCGTGCGCCATGCGCGCCGCGAAGGCGTCCATGAACCGGGTGGCCGCCGCGTACGACGCCAGCCCCAGCCCGCCCAGCACCGCCGCGAGCGACGAGGACAAGAGGACGAAGTCGAGCGGACGGCCGCGCAGCACCTCCTCCAGCGCGTACACGCCGAGCACGCGGCCCTGGAAGGTCGCGCGCACGTCCTCGGGGCGCGTGTCCGGGATGGCCCGGAACAGCGCCTGCCCCACGTCACCGGCCGCGTGCACCACGCCGTGCAGCGCGCCGAAGCGAGCCACCGCCGCGTCCACCGCCGCCTGGAGCTGCGCCCGGTCGGACGCGTTGGCCGCGACCACCAGGACCTCGGCGCCGAGCGCCTCCAGCTCGCGCACCTGCTGGATGCGGCGGCTCACCGCGTCCGTCGCGCCGTGCGAGGCGAGGTGCGCGTCCCACGTGGCGCGCTCGGGCAGTGCCGTGCGGCTGGCGAGCACCAGCTTCGCGCCCACCTTGCGCGCCAGCACCTGCGCGTGCACGAAGCCCAGCGTGCCGAAGCCGCCGAGCAGCAGGTACACGCCGCCCGTGCGCAGCGGGAGCTGGGCGGGACGGGCCTGCTCGGCCGGGACGGGCTCGTACGTCTGCGCCCACCGCGCACCGCCTCGGTAGGCGAGCACGTTCTCCTGGCGAGACGGCGTCGCGCACTCGGACAGCAGTGCCTCCGCGAGCGCGCCCTCCTGCCAGCTCCCCGCCATGGGCACGCTCACGTCCACGGCCTTGGCGGACAGGTGCGCATACTCCTGGGGAATCACGAGGCACGGGCCCAGCACCGTCGCCTGCTCGGGGCTGGGGCGCTCATCGCCCAGCGCCTGCATGCGGTGCGTGACGGCCACGAGCGACACGGGCCGCGTGCCCGGCTGACGTCCCAGCGCCTGCGCGAGGAACAGCAGTCCGTGGAAGCCCTTGTCCAGCGCGGGCTCCAGCGCCGCGGCGCCGTGCTCCGGACCCGGCTGCGTGCTCCACAGGTGCAGCACGTGGTCTGGCGCGAGCCCCATCGCCGAGAGGTTGTCCAGCAGCACGCCGTGGCTCGCGGCGTCGGAGGCGTTCACGGTCCAGTGCCGCTCGGACACCTTCGCGGTGAGGATGCCGGGTGTGAGCGTGACGACGTCCTGCCCCGCATCCCCCAGCCGCTTCGCGAGCTGCGCGCCCAGGCCCGTGGCCTGGGTGTTCGGCAGGTACAGCCACCAGCACGCCTTCTTCGCGCTCCATGCGCCCGTGGGGGGCGGCAGGGTGCGCTGCCACGAGGGCAGGTAGAACCAACGGGCCACGGGCTGCTTCTGCTCGGCGGAGGCGCTCTCGGTGCGCGCGGAATCGCCCGAGTCCTTGCGCGGCTCCACCCAGTGACGCGTCCGCTCGAAGGGCGAGGTGGGCAGCGCCACGCGACGACGGCGCTCGCCGCCGAGGAAGCTGTCCCAGTTCGGCTCGATGCCCTCCATCCACAGCCGGCCCAGCGTGGCGAGCACGAACTCCACGTCCGCGTGCTGCTCCTTCGGGTGGCGCAGCGAGGACAGGATGGCGTGCTGCGCGCCCTTGGCGGGGTGCTGCCGCGCCAGAGTGGCCAGCGTGTTGCCGGGGCCCACCTCCAGCAGGATGGCGTCCGACTCCTTCATCAGCTCCGCCACGCCGTCCGCGAAGCGCACCGCGCCGCGCAGGTGCCGCGCCCAGTAGTCGGGGCTCGTGGCCTCCTCGGACGTCACCCAGGTACCGGTGACGTTGGACAGGTACGGCATCTGCGGCGCCTGCCGCGTCACCTTGCGCACCGCCTCGCGGAACGCATCGAGGATGGGGTCCATCATCGATGAGTGGAACGCGTGCGAGGTGTGCAGCCGCGTGCTGTGCACGCCGCGCGCGGTGAGCTGCTCCACGAGCGCATCCACCGCGGCCGTGGGGCCCGCCACCACGCAGGTGGAGGGGCTGTTGACGGCGGCCACGGACAGCCCGCCGGACAGGAGCGGCTTGACCTCCGCCTCCGTCATCGGCACCGCGAGCATGGCGCCCGTGGGCATGGACTGCATGAGCCGGCCGCGCGCGGCCACCAGCGCCAGCGCGTCATCCAGCGTGAACACGCCCGCCAGGCACGCGGCCACGTACTCGCCGATGCTGTGGCCCACCATCGCGTGCGGCTTCACGCCCCACGACATCCACAGCTTCGCGAGCGCGTACTCCACGACGAAGAGCGCGGGCTGCGTGAGCGACGTCTGCTTGAGCCGCTCCGTGGCCGCCTCGCGCGCCTCCGGGGCGGGGTAGAGCACCGTGCGCAGGTCCAGACCCAGGTGCGCCTTGAGCTTCTGCGCGCACGCGTCCACCTCGTCACGGAAGGCGGGCTCCTGCTCGTAGAGCTGGCGGCCCATGTCCACGTACTGCGAGCCCTGCCCGCTGAACATGAACATCACCGGGCGCCCCTCGTTCTCCGAGGCGCCCGTGAAGACGCGGCCGGGCTCGCGCGAGGCCAGCGCCTCCACCAGCTCCGCGGTGCTGCGCGCCACCACCGCGCGGCGCTTGGAGAAGCGCTTGCGCCCCTGCTGCAGCGTGAACGCGACGTCCGCGAGCGGCACGTCCGGGTTCTCGCGCAGGTGCGCGACCAGCCGGTCCGTGGCGGCCTCCAGCGACTGCTCCGTGCGCGCCGACAGCAGCACGAGCTGTCCTCCGCGGCGCGGCGCGTCCGTGGCGGCCTGCGGCGGGGCCTCCTCCAGCACGGCGTGCGCGTTGGTGCCGCCCATGCCCAGCGAGGTGATGCCCGCGCGGCGCGGCGTCTCTCCCTTGGGGAAGTCGCGCAGCTGCGTGTTCACGAAGAAGGGGCTGTTGGGGAAGTCACACGCCGGGTTGGGCGTGTCGTAGTTGAGGCTGGGGGGGATCAGCTTGTGGTGTAGCGTGAGCGCCGCCTTGATGAAGCCCACCGCGCCGGCCGCCGAGTCCAGGTGGCCGATGTTGCTCTTCACCGAGCCGAGCGCACAGAAGCCCTTCTTGTCCGTGCCCGCGCGGAACGCCTGCGTGAGCGCCGTCACCTCGATGGGGTCGCCCACCACGGTCGCGGTGCCGTGCGCCTCCACGTAGCCGATGGACTCGGGCTCCACGCCGGCCACCGCCTGCGCGAGCGCAATCACTTCGGCCTGCCCCTCGACGCTGGGGGCCATGTAGCTGACCTTGTGCGAGCCGTCGTTGTTGACCGCCGAGCCGCGCACCACCGCGTAGATGGTGTCGCCGTCCTTCAGCGCGTCCTCCAGCCGCTTGAGCACGACGACCGCCGCGCCGTGTCCCGCGACGAAGCCCGCCGCCTTCTCATCGAACGTGTGGCAGTGCCCGTCCGGCGCGGTGGTGCCACCCTCGTAGTACAGGTAGCCCGCCTTCTCGGGGAAGTGGATGGACACGCCGCCAGCTAGCGCCATGTCGCACTCGTAGGCGAGCAGGCTCTGGCAGGCGTAGTGGATGCACGTGAGCGACGTGGACGATGACGACTGCACCGTCACGGCGGGGCCCTTCAGATTCATCCGGTAGGCCACCTCCGTGGTGAGGCTGTCCTTGTCGTTGCCGATGGACGCCTGGAGGCTCTCCACCGACGCGACGTGCGCCAGGTGCGAGTACAGGTTGGAGAGCAGGTACGTGTTCATGCTCATGCCGCCGAACACGCCCACCCGGCCCGGCTGCCGGTCCGGGCTGTAGCCCGCGGTCTCCATCGCCTCCCACGCGCACTCCAGGAAGACGCGGTGCTGCGGGTCCATCAGCGCCGCCTCGCGCGGGTTCATGCCGAAGAACGCCGCGTCGAACATGTCGGTGTCGCCGAGCACGCCGCGCGCCTTCACGTAGTTGGGCGCGCGCACCATCGCCGGGTCCACGCCTTCCGCGATGAGCTCCTCGTCCGTGAAGAAGGTGATGGTCTCCACCCCTCCGCACAGGTTCTTCCAGAACTCAGAGATGGTCTTCGCGCCGGGAAGGCGGCCACCCAGACCTACGACGGCGATGCCGTCCACCTCGGGAAGCGTGTCATTGGTCATGTGCAAAATCCCGTGTCATCAAAACGTATGAACCTGTGCCGCCTTGCGTGTGTAGACCAGGGGTCCCACGCGAGGCCTACTTGCCGCGACCGCGGGCCTGCTGCCGGCGGGCTTGTGCAGCCCGACGTCGCTCCGCCTCGTCCTTGAGCTTCTGCGCGGCGGCGCCGCTGTCCTCGTCTTTGCGGGACAGGTGCTGGGCGAGCGCGCTGACCGTGGTGAACTTGAACATGTCCACCAAGGCCAGGTTGGCGCCCAGTTCCTCGCGCAGGCGACGGTGCGCCTGAGCGATGAGCATGGAGTTGCCTCCCAGCTCGAAGAAGTTGTCGTGCAGCCCCACGCGCTCCACCTTCAGCACGGACTGCCAGATGGTGGCGACGCTGCGCTCCACCGCGCTCTGCGGCGGGGCGTAGGCGGCGGCCGTGGCCAGCTTGGCGCCCTCGGGCGCGGGCAGGGCCTTCGCGTCCACCTTCCCGTGCGGGGTGAGCGGCAGCGACGCGAGCGGCACATACGCGGACGGCAGCATGTACGGCGGCAGCGCCTCGGAGAGGAAGGCGTGCAGGTCCGTGTGCGTGGGCGCGGGCTCTCCGAGCACCACGTAGGCCACGAGCCGCTTGTCGCCCGGCGAGTCCTCGCGGGCCATGAGGAACGCCTCGCGCACGGCCGGGTGGCGGCGCACGGCGGCGGCCACTTCACCCAGCTCGATGCGGAAGCCGCGGATCTTCACCTGGTCGTCCGCGCGAGACAGGAACTCGAGCACGCCCTCGGTGCTCCAGCGCGCCATGTCGCCCGTGCGGTAGAGCCTGGACCCGGGCTGGAAGGGATTGGCCACGAAGCGCTCGGACGTCAGCTCCGGACGGCGCCAGTAGCCGCGCGCCAGTCCCAATCCGCCCACGTACAGCTCGCCCGGCGCGCCCACCGGCAAGAGGTTGCGCTCGCCATCCAGCACGTAGACGTCCGTGTTGATGATGGGGCGGCCAATCGGCACCCACGTGTGCCCCTGGAGGTCCTCGACCTTCAGGTGGTGGTACGTGGTGCAGACCGTGGTCTCGGTGAGGCCGTAGCCGTTGACCACCGGCGTGGTGCCCAGGAGCTTCTCCACGTCGCCGGCCACCAGCGCCTCGCCACCGCTCAGCACGAGCTTGAGGGGCGGCAGCTCGTCCTTGCGCGCGTTGAGGCCCGCGATGACCGCGGGCACCGTGCTGACGATGCTCACGGTGTGCCGCGAGATGAGGCCGAAGAGCTTCTCCTGGTCGAGGATCTCATCCTCGGTGGGCAGCACCAGCGCGCCGCCCACGCACAGCAGCGGGAGGATTTCGCCCACGAAGCTGGCCGAGGACACGGACGTGAGGGGCAGCATCCGGTCGCCCGCGTCCGGGTGGTACGACTCGAGGAACGAGCGCACCAGGTTCGCCAGACCGCCGTGCTCCAGCATCACGCCCTTGGGCTGACCCGTGGATCCGGACGTGTACACGAGGCACGCGAGGTCCCCGGCCTTGGCCACCGCGGGCGCGGGCAGCGAGGTGCTCGCCGCGGCGCTCCAGTCGATGTCCTGATCCACGTTCACCAGCCGCGTCGCCGCGCCCGAGGGCAGCACGCGCCGCAGCGACGAGTGGGTGAGCAGCAGGGCGGCCTGGGCATCCTCGAGGATGAAGGCCAGTCGCTCCGCGGGGTAGGCCGGATCGATGGGCGCGTACGCCGCGCCCGCGGACAGCACGCCCAGCACCGACACGAGCGTCTCCACCGAGCGCTCCAGGCACAGGCCCACCACGTCGCCCGGCTTCACGCCGTGCTCGCGCAGCCAGACGGCCAGGTGGCCCGCGCGCTGGCTCAGCTCGCGGTAGCTCAGGCTCGCGTCCTGGAAGAAGACCGCGATGTTCTCCGGCGTGCGCGCGACCTGCGCGGCGAACAGCGCGGGCAGCATGTCCGCGTCCGTCAGCGGCACGCGCGGGCCCCGCCATGTCTCCAGGAGCTGCTGCTGCTCGGCCTTCGTCAGCACGGGCAGGGCCGCGAGCGACTGGCTCGGATGCGCGACGATGCCGGTCAGCAGCGTGCGCAGGTGGCCCGCCATGCGCTCCACGGTGGCCGCGTCGAACAGGTCGGTGTTGAACTCGAAGGACGCCACCAGCTCGCCGTCCGCCTCGCCCATGGTGAGCGTGAGGTCGAACTGCGCATCCTGGTGCTCCAGCACCAGCGACTCGATGGGCAGCCCCGCTACCTGGGCCCGAGCGCCGGGGATGTCCAGGGAGAAGGGCGTGAGGCCGCGCTCATCCAGCTTGGAGGCGCGCTGGTAGACGAACATCACCTGGAACAGCGGCGAGCGGCTCTGGTCGCGCACCGGCTGGATGCGATCCACCAGTGTGCTGAAGGGGTAGTCCTGGTGCTCCAGCGCCCCGAGCATCGTCGTGCGCGTCTGGGCCAGGTAGTCCGTGAAGGAGAGCGTGGGCGAGGGCCGCGTGCGCACCACGAGCGGGTTGACGAAGTAGCCCGTCACCTGCGCCAGCTCCGCGCGTCCACGGCCCGCGCTCACCACGCCGAGCGTGAAGTCCTGCTGGCCCGTGTAGCGGTGCAGGAGCGCCTGGAAGGACGCCTGGAGCACCATGTTGGGCGTGGCGCCCTGCTCACGCGCGAGTGCCTTCACGGCCTCGGTGAGCTTCGCGTCCAGCCGCGTGGCGAACACCTGCCCGTGGTACGTCTGCACGGGCGGGCGCGGGCGATCCGTGGGCAGCTCCAGCACCGGCAGCGGGCCGGAGAGCTGCTCGCGCCAGTACTTCTCCAGCGCCGCGCCGCGAGCACCCGCGAGCATCTCCGCCTGCCACCGCGCGTAGTCCGCGTAGCTGCGAGACGGCGCCGCCAGCGCGGGCTGCTTGCCCAGGCGCAGCGCGGGGTAGAGCGCGTCCAACTCCTCGGCCATCACCGCCAGCGACCAGAAGTCCGTGACGATGTGGTGCAGGGCGATGAGCAGCGCGTGGTCATCCGCCGCGCGGGTGAAGAGGCGCACGCGCAGGAGCGGGCCCTTCTCCAGGTCGAACGGGCGGCGAGCCTCGGCGGACAGGTGCTCCAGCACCTGCGCCTCGCTCCAGCCCGCCGCGTCCGTGGTCGCGAAGTCGAGCGGGAGCTGCGGGTGCACGCGCTGCACGGGGCCCGTGGCGCCCATGGCGAACGTGGTGCGCAGGGCGGGGTGCCGCGCGACGATGGACTCGAACGCGCCGCGCAGCGCCGTGGCATCCAAGGCCCCGCGCACGCGCACCGCGACGGGCACGTGGTAGGCCGCGCTCTCGGGCGCGAGCTGCTGGAGGAACCAGAGGGACTGCTGGCCGCCAGACAGCGGAGCGTCACCGCTCTGCTGCGCGGCCGCCACCGGGCCCGAGGCGCGGGACGACGCGGGCGCGGACAGGAGTGCCTCCACGACCTCGGCCAGCTTCGCGAGCGGAACGCCCTGGAGGATGTCCGACAGGGGCACGTCCACGCCCAGGCTCGCGTCCAGGCCGCTCTTGAAGTCCACCGCCATGAGGGAGTCGACCCCGTAGGCGTGGAGGGGCTTGGACGGATCCACCTGCGACGTGGGCAGGCGCAGCACCTGCGCGGCCTGCTCCTGGAGGAACACGGTCAGCATCGCGCGGCGCGCGGTGGGGTCCTGCACCGCGGCCAGCATCTTCTGGATGAAGCTGGGCTCACGCGCGGGCTGCGGCGCGGCCTCGGCCTGGTGCGTCTGCGCGGTGGCCGCGGCGGGGGCCGTGGGCGCGGTGCTGGTGAGGATGCTCTGGTGCAGCGCCTCCAGCGTGCCGGCGACGAACTCGGCGCGCGCGGCGAAGCGCTGGATCTTGCCGCTGGACGTCTTGGGGATGGCTCCGGCGCCCAGGATGACGACGCCGTAGAGCTGCAGCTCGTGCTGATCCGCCACGTTCTGCCGGATGGACTGCGCGAGCGCGTCCAGGTCCAGGCCGCCCGACTCGACGGCGCGGCGGTCGACCTCGGTCACCGCGACGAGGCGCTCCTCGTCTCCCAGCTCCACGGAGAACGCCGCGGTGCAACCCGGGCGGATGGCCTGGTGGGTGAGCTCCACCGTCCGCTCGATGTCCTGCGGGTAGTGGTTGCGGCCTCGGATGATGATGAGGTCCTTGAGGCGGCCGGTGACGAACAGCTCGCCGTCCGAGAGGAAGCCCAGGTCGCCGGTGCGCAGGAACTCGGTGGGGTCCTCCGTGCCCGCGAGCTTCCCGTGGAAGGTGGCCGCGGACTGCTCGGGGCGGTTCCAGTAGCCCTGAGCCACGCTGGGGCCGGACACCCAGATTTCACCCACCGCGCCCGGAGCGCACGGCGCGCCGGTCTCCGGGCTCGCGATGACGATGCGCTGATCCGGCAGGTTGCGGCCCGAGCCCACCTGCGTCTGCGCGCCCGGCGCCCCCGGCGTCAGGTACTCCACGCGGTTCTGCTTGAGCGCGGCGCCGTTCACGGTGCGCTGGGTGGGCAGCTCGTCCTTGTGGCCACCCGAGGCGATGAGCGTGCCCTCGGCGAGGCCGTAGCACGGGTAGATGGCCTCGGACTTGAAGCCCGAGGGACCGAAGGCCTCCGCGAAGCGCGTGAGCGTGTCCGGGTGGATGGGCTCGGCGCCGTTGAAGGCGAGGTTCCACCGGCTCAGGTCCAGCGCGGCGCGCTCCTCGGGCGTGGACTTGCGCACGCACAGGTCGAACGCGAAGTTGGGTCCGCCGCTCGTGGTGGCGCGGTAGCGCGAGATGGCGTTGAGCCAGCGCATGGGCCGCTTGAGGAAGTCCACCGGCGAGAACAGCACCACCGGGAAGCCGCCATACAGCGGCTGGAGGATGCCACCGATGAGCCCCATGTCGTGGTACGGCGGCAGCCAGATGACGCCCTGGCTCTCTTTCGAGTGCCCGAAGCACTGGTAGATCAGCTTCGAGTTGTGCAGCAGGTTGGAGTGCGTGAGCACCACGCCCTTGGGCGAGGACGTGGAGCCGGACGTGTACTGGAGGAACACGCGCGTGCCGGCGTCCACGGTGGGCTCGCGCCAGCCCTCGGCGACTTCCGCGTCCAGCGTGTCCGTGGCCATCCAGTGCAGCGAGCGCAGCTCCGGGGCCTGCTCGAACAGCATCTCGGCCATGCCGTAGATGAAGTCCGTGGTGAGCGCGACGGTGGCCTGCGCGTCCTGGCAGATGGCCAGGAGGCGCGGCATCGTGCGGCCCAGGCGCATGGGGTCCGGCGGATAGATGGGCACCGCGATGACGCCCGCGTAGAGGCAGCCGAAGAAGCCCGCGATGTAGTCGAGCCCCGGCGGATACAGCAGCAGCGCCCGCTGTCCTTGCGCCCCGCGCGCCTGGAGCGCCGCCGCGATGGCGCGCGCCTTGCGATCCAGCTCCGCGTAGGTGAGGTGCGCTTCCTCGCTGTCGCCATCGACGAGGAACGTGAAGCCGCGCAGGTCCGGCTGGAGCCGGGCACGCGTGCGCAGCAACTCCACGAGCGTGGAGCACGAGACGTCGGTTGCCGACGTGAAAGCGGAAATCGGGCCAGAGGACATGAGGCCTACTCCTGGGCAGCGGCGGTGGGGCGCCGTTTCACGCTCCGGCGGGAACCGGGGGGCGGGCGGGGCGCGGATTCAACGCAGGGGTGAACGTTCCTGAAAAGGGCGAAATAGCATTCCAGCCCGGTCTGACAGGGCCTCAGTAGGGAGGCCGCGCCATACACCGACTGTGAATCGGCCGTGTATCGCGCATGTCTTGCTCCGGTGAATCTTTGGAGCTGCGCCGAGGCGCGCGGTGGAGCAGGGCCCCGAGGGGCTCGCTAAGTGGGCGGGTGATTCCAGGCTGGGATGTCATCGCGGATAGGAGGCCTCACGCAGTGCGGCGCACCGATCTTCTCCCGCGAAACTGGAAACATGCAAACACCCCAATAGGTCAGAAGCATGAGCGCACCCGACAAGGAAGCCGTTCCTGACTTTCTAAGAAACGTGGCACAGCTTCTCTCTCCACGGGAACACGCGCGGGGTGTGAGTTCTCGGGTGCGCCCTACCTCAAAGGGTGGCCTCGCCAGCGATGTTGATTCCGCCAATAAATAATCAGGAAATTCTTGTTTGGAATGGAGTGCGACTTAATCCAGACGACGCGCCGCGCGTACGGGTCGGCGAGCGAGCGCGAGGGCTCGTCGCCGCCCGTGAGATCCACGAGCGGATCAGGCGTGGAGGGTGTGCTCGTGGATCAGCCCCGAGGCATCAGGGGAGGAGGCAGGTGCGGGTGACTTCGAGGGTGTGCCCCTTCTCGTCACTGCGCATGTAGAAGGCCGCTTGTCTCCGTGCTCCTACGTCCTCGAGCAGCACCCATTGCGCGTAAGGGACGAGGGGAATGGGCTCGGCCTGGGGCGTCTGTTGAACGGCGGCGTAGCCTTCGCTCTGGGTCCAGAGCCAGCCGTGGTACTTCACTGGGCTGGGACTCGGCGGAAGGCCCTGCTTGGCGAGCCACGCGACCTGGAGCCCCTGCGGACTGGCTCGGGCACCTGTCCAGAAGACCGTCGAGTTCGGGCCGCTGAGTGTCTCCGCCCAGAGTTCCGGTCGCCCTCCCGCGAAGGGATTCTTCAAGACAGTCAGTTGCCGCGCGGTCGTTGAGTAGTCCCGCATGACGAGTGCAATCGAGTCGTGGGGATCTCCTCCTCCCGCACCCAGTTCGACGGCCTTGAGATTCGGAAACTCGCTCGCGACGAGAACTCGCTCTGGATCAATCGGGACAAGCTCTCGGTCAAAGCGGCGCACGTGAACCGTGGTGGGGGAGCCGGGCGGAATCGGCTCGAGGAGGGTCTCCTCCATCACGACCAAGAACTCGCCGTTGCGCAGCCCCAACAACGCGGATGGATACAGACCGCTCGTCGCGGAGCTGAACAAGAGCGTCGGGCCCGTGTGGGTTTGTCCAGTTACATCCTGGACGAGGCCGTAGATGTTCGAGACATGTTCCGGGGAAATCTCCCTCCAGGTGGTGAGCAGTGCGGTGCCATCGGTCGAACTCGTGGCGCGCGCTGAATAGGGCGCGACGTTGCGTGCGAAGACGGCTTGTTCCTCCTGGTCCGTCCGCGACGCACCGGTCTCAGTGAGCGGCCGCAGAAACGCTTTCGTTGTCCCGGGCCGCGGCCATGATGAATCGTCGTACCGCGCGTAGAACAGCGCTGGCCCTTGATTGGTGCGCACCAACTGGCTGGTCACGGAGTCTCGCCAGGGGGCGGGATCATCCGTGGCGAGAGGAATCTCCGAGACGCCCATCAACTTCCCTTGTCGATCCACATGCAGCACGCGGACGACATGCGGCGTGTCGAACACCGCCACGAGGATGCCGTCGGCCACCGCGAGGCTGCTGGCCATGCCGCTGTGCAGTTCGCCATTCAGTCGCGTGACGGTGCGGGTGACCGACGGATCCGCGACGCCATCACAGTCGTTGTCGAGGTCGTCGCAGCGGGTCTCGACCTCTTCGTAGCCCGGGCCATAGGACAGGGCCGTGCAGACGCTCTCATAGACGCCGTCGACCATGGCCCGCTGCGCCCCACCGCAGACGCCGCGCGTCTTCTCGCACGGCGCGGGCCCCGCGTCCGGAGTCCCCGCGTCGTCGATTCCACTGTCCGGTGTGTTCGCGTCGTCGATCGGGGCTTCCGTGCCCGCGTCCACCTCCGAGCCGTTCTTTTCACCCGAGCAGCCAGCCAGGCACAGGAGTGCTCCGACCATCCCGGCGAGAAGCCGATTCCCACCCACGCGCATCCTCATTCCAATCTCCCTCACGCCCCGGCCCCATCGCCTGCCTGCACCATAACCGAGCATCCGCCCTCCTCGATGACAGTCGCGGCGGGCGAGAGGACGACCCCCACGACGCCCTGTCGTCGAGGGAGCAGGGGATGGGCCCCCGTTGCGGGAATACCGGCGCGCCTCACCTTTGCGCGAGCACGCACCCGTCACACCGGAGGATGTCATGGCGCACTCGGACGTCGACACGCTCAACTCCTTCCTTCGCGGAGAACTCTCCGCCGTCGAGACCTACCGGCATGCCCTCGGGCACGTGAAGGCGGACCTGGCTCGCACGGAGCTGGATGGCTGCCTCCACGACCACGAGCACCGCGTGGAGATGTTGCGTGAGCGCATCACCCGACTGGGCGGCTCCCCGGCCGAGGGCTCCGGCATGTGGGGCACCTTCGCGGAGTTGGTGCAGCAGGGCGCGGACATGCTGGGCGAGAAGTCCGCCATCCAAGCCCTGGAGCACGACGAGGACCACGGCCTCGCGGACTATCAGCGCGACGTGGACAAGCTGCACGGCGAGGCGCGTCGCTTCGTGAAGATGGAGCTGTTGCCCGCGCAGAAGCGCACGCACGAGCGCCTGAGCAAGCTCAAGCGCACCCTGCACTGACGCGCGTCGTGTTTCGGACGAGGCCTCGCCCGGAGGCGGCACTCGAGACCGGGGCAATGCGCCGTCGCTGGACGCACGGGGGCGCTTGCCCCCGCCCTCCGTGGCACGTCGCACACCCTACGTCACCGGGCCTGGAGGTTCGGGTCCCGCCTGCGATATGGGCTGGCCCGTCCTATGGGAGGAGAGGCCGGGAGACGAGGCATGCCGTTCGAGAGCGCCGACGACGCGCGCGCGGAGCCTCCTGCCCGCGAGTCCTCCCCGGATGCTTCGCGGGGGCTGACCTCGTCGGAGGCCGCCTCCCCCTTGCTCGCGGATGGCAGCCACGTGGCCGGCGCGCTCGCGGTCAGCGTCGAGGCCCTCTTCCGCGCCTCGGAGCGGGCCCTGCAGTGGGCCTGGCGCGTGCTGCAGCTCGCGCGCGCGAACACCGAG
The DNA here is from genome assembly GCA_016458225.1 of Myxococcaceae bacterium JPH2. Taxonomy (NCBI): domain Bacteria; kingdom Pseudomonadati; phylum Myxococcota; class Myxococcia; order Myxococcales; family Myxococcaceae; species Myxococcaceae bacterium JPH2. Next base: position 75,304 of record JAEMGR010000012.1, read on the forward strand.
CCCACCCTGCCTGGCGCGCGTGACATCCCCGCCGAGGCGCGCGCCAGCGTGCTCGAGTTCCTGGATCACATCCCGCCCCATGTGCGGCGCGGCGTGGTGGAGCTGCTGGGCTTCTGCAACCTCTGGCAGGCCGTCTGCGCGCGGCTCTCCCGCGTGCCGGTGCGCGCGGGAGACGAGGCCTCCTGGCGTCAGCTCGGCGAGGACGTTCAGCTGCTTCAGCGCGCCGCTCAGGCCCGCCTGGGCACGGCGTTCGCGCTGGAGCAGGGCCTGCTCATGCACCTGGGCCGGTTGCGCGAGCTGTGTCGCGCCGAGGGCCCCGCGTCCGCGGAGCTGCGCGCGAGCATCGAGTCCTTCACGCGCGGGGTCGCCGAGGTCATGGCCTCGTCCAGCGCGGTGCGCCGCGCCTGGGAGTCCACCGCGGAGGATCTGTCCGAGTCCGCGTCGTGGCTGGGCGCGGGCGACCCGGGCTTCATCGCGTGGTTGGCCGAGCACCTCATGACGCTCGAGCCCGCGTGGCGTCAGGCCCACGCCTCCGCGCGCTGGCTCCAGGAAGTGGGCGGGCTGGCCGGCCACCCTTGAGGCCGGCCCGGCCGCGCTACGGCTCCACGAGGATGCGGTGCCGGTACAGCTCCAGCAGCACGTCCTCCAGCAGGTCCGCCTGCTTCAGCGTGCGCAGCCGCTCTCGGACGACGTCCACGGGGTCGGTGCCGGTGAACTCCACGAGCAGCGCGTAGGCCTCACCTGGCAGCGCCACCGCGTCGAACTCGCTGTACGCGCCCAGGGCCACGCTGCCATCGGGCAGCCACTTCACGGTGGCCTCGGGGCTGAAGCGCAGCACGCGAGGCAGGCGGGGCGCGTTGGCCGAGTGCTGCAGCTTCTCCAACACGCGCAGCTCGATGGTGCCATCCAGCCCCAGCATCTGCGTCAGGCCCTCGGGCGGCAGCGCGCTCACCACGTCGTAGCAAGCCCGATAGAAGTCGCGCTCCCGGCCCGCGTGCGCGCGCCACAGCTCCGAGTACGCTCGCTCGGGAGGCGCGGCGTCATCCAGGTCCTCCACGGACAAGGGCAGGGTGGCGTTCTCCGACTTGTCCTTGCCCGTCTCGATGTACTCCGGCATCAGCTGGAGCAGCGCGTAGCGCGCGAGCTGGATCTCCGTCAGCGACAGGTACGTCTTCAATGACATCCAGAAGCGGCGCCCGTCCGCGCCCGCCACGTACTTGCAGAAATACGTGGAGCAGACCGCTTCGCGATACGCCCAGATGGTGCAACCGCCGCTGTCCTCGGCGTAGTACGGGCAGCGCAGCGAGCGCGCGCGACCGAAGAACTGGTTGCCGTTCTTGTAGAGGTAGTTGAACTTGGCCGGCGGCTTCACCCACTGCGGCGTGATGCCAATGCGGCTGTCGATCTTCTCCTCGATGCGCCGGCGCCCCTCCGCCATGGCCGGCGAGTCATCCGACAAGAGCGCGCCCACCAGGTAGTTGGGCAGCCGCGGGTAGTACGTGCAGCACTTGGTGTCTGGCCGGAACAGCCGGTCCACGCCATCCACCGCGCCCACCGTGCCCGTCGCGCCCTGCTTGCTCATGGCGCAGTTGGCGCAGGTGGCCTTCACCTCGACGGGCACCTGCCCCTGGAAGAAGGCGGGGAACAGGTTCTGGTAGAGGGCGGGGAGGCTGTCGAGGATTCGAGGCATGGGAGGGTGTCTCGTGGGCTACAGGACCGTCAGGAAGACGGGTGGGTCCATTGCAGGTGATACGTGCACGCATCGGGTCCGTGGCGCGTGCGAGCCAGCGTCAGTCCCTTCACCCCGATGCGCACGAGCCCTTCCTCCAGCACGCCCTCCACGAAGCCCTCGGTCGCCTCGGGCTCGTTGAACCAGAGGTCCGCCGACGAGGCGCCCAGCACCGTCAGGCGCGTCTCCGTGAAGTTGTTGCCGCTGCGGAAGTTGTGCGTCATGCGCTCCAGCGAGCGCATGGGGCCCACCACGCGCGCGAGCGTGAGCACCGCCGCGCCCACGAGCGTCTGGGCGTAACCTTCAATCCATCGCCTGGCCAGTTGGCGCCGCGCGACGTCCGTGGGCACTCCCGGGTAGAGCGCCTGGGAGACCTCGTCCAGACACTTCACCCAGACGGGGTGGGGGTAGGCCGCGAGCAGCGGCGCCTCCACGTCCATGCCGAACTCGCGCAGTCGCCGGCGCAGGTCCGGCGACAGGTCGCGGGCGAGCGTCTTGCGATACAGGCTGTCCACGGTGTTGCCGAAGATGACGCGCTCGTCGCTGCCCATTCCGTCGTGCCCCCAGGGGTACCGGACGACCCGTGCGCATTCTTCGCAGAGCCGTGGAGAAGAGGCCAGCCCTTCGCGCGTGCAAGGGTTGTCCATTGCCCGGCGGGACCGGGAATAGGATGGCCCGCCAGGGATTGGAAGTGGACTCCCCCCGAGTGCCCCGTTCCCGCGGAGCTTCACGAACATGACGACGTCTCGCAGGCGGTTCCTGCAGTATTCGCTGGCGGGGTCTTCCCTGCTGGCCCTGCCCGGGCTCGCCCTGGCCGGCCCGAACCCGACCAAGAAGCGCCCTGGCAAGCGAATCCTCATCCTCGGTGGTACGGGCTTCCTGGGCCCGGCCATCGTCACGGCGGCGCAGGCGCGCGGCCACACGCTGACGCTGTTCAACCGAGGCAAGACGCGGCCCGAGCTGTTCCCCAACGTGGAGAAGCTGCACGGGGATCGCGATCCGAACAAGGACGAGGGACTCAAGTCGCTCGCCGGTCGCAGCTGGGACGCGGTGGTGGATACCTCGGGTTACTACCCGCGCTTGGTGCGCGCCTCCGCGGAGCTGCTCGCCCCGAACGTGAAGCGGTACGTCTTCATCTCCAGCACCTCGGCGTACGCGAACGACAAGACGCCCGGCGAGGATGAGAGCGCGCCCACCGCGACGCTCGCCGACCCCACCGTGGAGACGATGGGCAAGGAGTTCGAGTTCTACGGCGGCCTCAAGCGCGCCTGTGAAGAGGTCGTGGAGAAGGCGTTCGCCGCTCGGGCGACCATCGTCCGGCCCGGCTACATCGTGGGCCCGGAGGACCGCACGGACCGCTTCACCTACTGGCCGGTGCGCTTCGCGCGGGGCGGCGAGATGCTCGCCCCCGGTGCGCCCTCGGATCCGTTCCAGGTCATCGACGTTCGCGACCTGGCCGAGTGGCTGGTGCACCTCATCGAGAACGACACCTCCGGCGCGTACAACGCCGTGGGCCCAGGGATGGCCTGGACCATGGGCGGGATGATCGACACGTGTCGCACGGTGACGGGCAAGGACACGAAGGTCACCTGGGTGCCGGCGGACTTCCTGGAGAAGAACGGCGAGAAGGGCGACGGCAGTCTGCCCATCTGGATGACGCCGTCGGGCGCCACGGCGGGCGCGCACCTGCGCAAGAGCGACAAGGCCGTGAAGGCGGGCCTGAAGTTCCGCCCCGTGACGGACACCATCCGAGACACGCTGGCGTGGTTCAACGCGCAGCCGCAGGAGCGCCGCGACAAGTTCCGCGCGGGCCTGACGCCGGAGCGTGAGAAGGAGTTGCTCGGACTCTGGGCTCAGGCCTCGAAGGGCGGCGACACGAAGCCGCAGCCCGCCGCGTCCGGCAAGGGCGGGTAGTCCCGCGGCACGGGCTTCCGCGGCGGAGGCAAGGTCGAGCCCTCCGCCGCGAAGTGCCCGTCAGTACGAGCCCGTCAACGACACACCCGAGTACGCGCTGTAGCCGTTGATCATCACCCAGTACGTTCCCGCGGCGGCATGGGCCGCGATGTTGCACGACTCGGTGCTGGTGTTCGTGTAGGGCCGGCAGTCGTAGGTCGTCAGGTTGGGAGCGGTGCCGAAGCGCACGTAGAGGTCCGGGTCACCCGTGCCGCCGCCCATGACGAAGGAGGCGGGCCGCCCCGCGGGGACATCCAGGCAGAAGTACTTCTGCGTATTCGCCGCGCCGGTGATGTTGGTGACGGTGATGCCGTTGGCCAGCTTCGCGCAGGTGATGGGGGCCGGCACGCCCACGGCCTCCCAGGCATGCGTCACCGAGTCCTGGATGGCGGTGCTGTAGCCCAGGTCTATCGCCGCCTGGCGGGTATATGCCTTTGCATTCAGCATGTTGGTGTTGGACGTGAAGTAGTTCTGGAGCGCGCGGTAGAAGATGCGGCCCGCGGCCTGCGCGCCGATGGCGGCCACGTTCACCGTTGTCTTGCCATGCGGATGCGTGCCGCCCGTGACGAGCAGCTTGAACGCGAGGTTGATGATGCCCGAGCCCGCGTTGTAGTTGGGCGAGCTGCTCCCGTAGAGGTCCGGGTAGTAGTCCTTCGACACGCCATCCAGCGACGGGTCATCCATGTACCGCAGGGCATCTCCCGCGACGCCCGGCGTCCACACGTCCTCGTCGATCTTCCAGACGTCGGGCGTGAGCGACCAGAGGCCCGTGGCCCAGCTCTCACACACCGCCGAGTAGATGTCCGAGTACGACTCGCTCAGCGACAGGCTCTCGCCGCTGTAGGTCAAGTCGCTGGTGATGGAGTGCGTGAACTCGTGCACCACCGTGTCGGGGTCCGAGCACATGGGCCCGCAGGTGACGCCGTCGCCATCCGAGCACGTGATGGTGCCGTTGGTGTCGGCGTAGGCGTAGCACGCGGTCGTCGTCCCATGGACGTTGAGCCGCAGCTTCCCACCCGCCCCGTTGGCCGAGTCGCGGCCGTAGTTGAAATAGAAGCAGTCATAGAAGAGGCCCAGGTTGTCGAAGGCCTTGTCGATGACCGGATCTCCGATGGGCGGCACCACCGGCGTGTCCGTGCGACACGTCCCCTTCGTCACGCCGCTCACCGAGCACACGCTGCGGTCCTTGATGCCGTGGATGTCCGAGACACGCTGTACCTCCGCGCCGTCCTTCGCGCTCACATAGACGCGGTCATGCACGGGCATCTCGTCGCCGTCGCCGCGCACCTCCACCTCGTACGCCAGCGTCAGCGGGCCATCCTCGGAGGGGCGCACATAGACGAGCCGTGGCTCGCCCTCCACGGTGGCTTCTCCCATCGTGTTCTTCAGCGCCGTGTCGCGCGCCGCGCTCGCGTCCAGCCGAGGCTCCGCCGACACGTCCTCGCTGTCGTCGCGCGCGTCACCGTTCACGGCGTACACGCGGCCTTGCGCGTCCAGGTGGACGATGAGCTCCTGGCTCACCACCGGCAGGCCGTGTTTCGTCTGCGCGTAGCGCACGTGGGTGCGCCCCTCGTCGTCCTGGTTGATTCGCTGAACGAGCAGATCTTTCGGATCCAGGCGGAACGCGGGCGCCACACGCGCCAGGGTGGGGCTCAGCAGTCCGTGCGCCTGCCACACGGTGGCTCCGGGCAGCGGCCGCCCCGCGTCCCCCATCAGCCCTCGCAACATGAACGGCACGCCGTCCTTGTGTGTGCCCACCACTTCGACACCGGGGAGCGCGGCGAGCGCCACTCCCACGTCTCGGGAACCCTTCGCGTCGGCGGGGACTTCGGCGCCACACGCCAGAAGGGAGCACGACAAAGATGCGGCGAGCCACCGGGTGCTGCGCTTCATGGTCTTCCCCCAATAGTCGTGAATACGGCGATCGCGCAGTAAACCACGAATAGCTTGGCGCCATGAGGCGTGCTTCTCCCACCCGGCTTGTCGAGCAATCGGGCGGGCTCAATCTCCGCGCTTTGGGGGCGGGCGCGCGGTGATAAGGACGCGTCGGCTGTTACCAGAGCCTTTCCCCATTCCCAGGTTCCACATGCTCACCCTGCGTGGGGCTCCCGCCCTCTCTGATTTCCGGCTCGCCAAACTTCTTTCCCACTGCCGTGAGCGCGTTCCCGCGGTGGCTTCCGTCTACGCGGAGTTCGTTCACTTCGCCGACACCTCGGCCCCTCTCTCCGAGACCGAGCAGACGCAGCTTCATCGCTTGCTCGAGTACGGCCCGCGCAGCGTCCCGGGCGAGCGCTCGGGCAGCTTGCTGTTGGTGATTCCCCGTCCCGGCACGGTGTCTCCCTGGTCGTCCAAGGGCACGGACATCGCGCACAACTGCGGGCTGGGTGCGAAGGTGCGGCGCATGGAGCGCGGCACGGCCTTCTACGTCGCGGGCCCGCAGGGGCGCGCGCTGGAGGAGGCGGAGCTGGAGGCGCTGACCTCGGTGCTGCATGACCGCATGACGCAGGCGGTGGTGCGGCGGATGGAGGACGCGGCCATCCTCTTCTCCACGCATGCGCCTCGGCCGCTCACGCGGGTGGACGTGCTCGGTGGGGGCCGCGCCGCGCTCGTGGCCGCGAACCGCGAGCTGGGGTTGGCGCTGGCGGACGATGAGATTGAGTACCTGGTGGCGCGCTTCGGCGAACTCAAGCGCAACCCCACGGACGTCGAGCTGATGATGTTCGCGCAGGCGAACAGCGAGCACTGCCGCCACAAGATCTTCAACGCATCGTGGACCATCGACGGCAAGGCGATGGAGCGCTCGCTCTTCCAGGCCATCAAGAACACGCACGCGGCCCACCCGGGTGGCGTGCTGTCCGCGTACAAGGACAACGCGGCCGTCATCGAGGGCTTCGAGGCGGAGCGCTTCTTCCCGGATGGGCAGAGCGGCGAGTGGCGCTCGAAGCGCGAGCCGGCTCACATCATGATGAAGGTGGAGACGCACAACCACCCGACGGCCATCTCGCCCTATCCCGGCGCGGCCACCGGCGCGGGCGGCGAGATTCGCGACGAGGGCGCCACGGGGCGCGGCGCGAAGCCCAAGGCGGGCCTCACGGGCTTCTCCGTCAGCCACCTGCGCATCCCCGGGATGCCCCAGCCGTGGGAGCTGCCTTACGGCAAGCCCGAGCGCATCGTGTCCGCGCTCGACATCATGCTGGAGGGCCCCATTGGCGGCGCGGCGTTCAACAACGAGTTCGGCCGTCCCAACCTCGCGGGCTACTTCCGCAGCTTCGAGCAGCAGGTGTCCACGCCCGAGGGCGTGGAGGTGCGCGGCTACCACAAGCCCATCATGCTCGCGGGCGGTCTGGGCAACATCCGCGCGGAGCACGTGAAGAAGGGGACGCTCCAGCCGGGCGACCTGCTCATCGTGCTGGGCGGGCCGGCCATGCTCATCGGCCTGGGCGGCGGCGCGGCCTCGTCCATGGCGCAGGGCGCGAGCGCGGCGGACCTCGACTTCGCCTCGGTGCAGCGTGACAACGCGGAGATGCAGCGCCGGTGTCAGGAGGTCATCGACCGGTGCTGGGCGCTCGGCGACGAGAACCCGCTGCGCTCCATCCATGACGTGGGCGCGGGCGGCCTCTCCAACGCGGTGCCGGAGCTGGCGCACGACAACGACCTGGGCGGACGCCTGGAGCTGCGCGCGATCCCCAACGCCGAGCCGGGCATGTCTCCGGTGGAGATCTGGTGCAACGAGGCGCAGGAGCGCTACGTGCTCGCGGTGGCGCCGGCGGACCTGCCCCGGTTCCGGGCGCTGTGCGAGCGCGAGCGCGCGCTGTTCGCCGTCCTGGGCGAGGCCACCGCCGAGCAGGTGCTGAAGCTGGCGGATCAGCAGTTGGGCGACGCGCCCATCGACCTGCCCATGGATGTGTTGTTCGGCAAGGCGCCGCGCATGCACCGGGACGCGGTGTCGCGTCCGCTGACGCACCCGCCGCTGAAGCTGGAGGCCTCGTGGGCGGACATGGTGGGCCGCGTGCTGGCGCACCCGACGGTGGCGGACAAGGGCTTCCTCATCACCATCGGTGACCGCACGGTCTCGGGCCTCGTCTCGCGCGACCAGATGGTGGGGCCGTGGCAGGTGCCCGTGGCCGACTGCGCGGTGACGCTGTCCACCGTACTGTCCACCACCGGTGAGGCGATGTCGATGGGCGAGCGCACGCCGCTGGCGCTCGTGGATGCGGCGGCCTCGGCGCGCATGGCGGTGGGCGAGGCGCTCACCAACATCGCCGCGGCGCGCATCGAGGCGCTGTCGGACGTGAAGCTGTCCGCCAACTGGATGGCGGCCGCGGGCAGCCCGGGCGAGGACGCGGGCCTCTACGCGGCCGTGCACGCGGTGGGCATGGAGCTGTGCCCGGCGCTCGGTTTGGCCATCCCCGTGGGCAAGGACTCGATGTCCATGCGCACGCAGTGGGAGGAGAATGGCGCGCGCAAGTCGGTGACGTCGCCCGTGTCGCTCATCATCTCCGCGTTCGCGCCGGTGCTGGACGTGCGCCAGTCGCTCACGCCGCAGCTCGTGGACGTGGACACGGACTCGCGCCTGCTCTTCATCGACGTAGCGGGTGGGAAGCAGCGCCTGGGCGGCTCGGTCCTGGCGCAGTGCTACGGGCAGGTGGGCCCCCAGGGGCCGGACGTGGACGACCCGGCGCGCCTCAAGGGCTTCTTCGAGGCGGTGCAGGACCTCAACGCCGAGGGCCGGCTGCTGGCCTACCACGACCGCTCCGACGGCGGCCTCTGGGCCACGCTGTGCGAGATGGCCTTCGCGGGCCACTGCGGCGTGGACGTGGACGTGGCGGCGCTGGGCTCGGACGCGGTGGCGGCCCTCTTCAACGAGGAGCTGGGCGCGGTGGTGCAGGTGCGCGCCGCCGACGTGGCCCGCGTGCGCGAGGTGCTGGGCCAGTACGGCCTGGGTGCGCACTGCCACGAGCTGGGACGCCCCACGCCGGGGCTCCAGGTGCGGGTGCGCCAGGGCGAGCGCGCGCTGTTCTCCGAGGACACGCTGGCGCTGCGGCGCACGTGGTCGCGCGTCAGCTACGAGATGCAGAAGCTGCGCGACAACCCCGTCTGCGCCGAGCAGGAGTACGCGGCGAAGTGCGACGCGAAGGACCCGGGCCTGTCTCCGGTCCTCACGTTCGATCCGAACGAGAACGTGGCGGCGCCCTTCATCGCGAAGGGGGCTCGGCCGCGCGTGGCGGTGCTGCGCGAGCAGGGCGTCAACAGCCAGCAGGAGATGGCGGCGGCCTTCACCCGCGCGGGCTTCCTCGCGGTGGACGTGCACATGAGCGACCTGCTCACCGGGCGCGTGTCGCTGAAGGACTTCTCGGGCGTGCTGGCGTGCGGCGGCTTCAGCTACGGCGACGTGCTGGGCGCGGGCGGCGGCTGGGCGAAGTCCATCCTGTTCAACCCGCGCGCGCGCGATGAGTTCGCCGCGTTCTTCGCGCGGCCGGACAGCTTCGGCCTGGGCGCGTGCAACGGCTGCCAGATGATGGCGCAGCTGCGGGACCTCATCCCGGGCGCGGACCACTGGCCGCGCTTCGTGCGCAACGCGTCCGAGCAGTTCGAGGCGCGCCTGGGCACGGTCGAGATTGCTCCGACGCCGTCGCTCTTCTACCGAGGCATGGAGGGCAGCCGCATGCTCATCGTGGTGTCCCACGGCGAGGGGCGCGCGGAGTTCTCCAGCGACGCGGAGGCCGCGCGCGTCAACGGCCTGGGGTTCGTCACCACGCGGTACGTGGACAACCACGGCCGACTGGCGAGCACCTACCCGGCGAACCCCAATGGATCGCCGCACGGCATCGCCGGCCTCACCACGCGGGACGGGCGCTTCAGCATCACCATGCCGCATCCGGAGCGCGTGCACCGCACCGCGCAGCACTCGTGGCACCCGCGCGGCTGGGCTGAGGAAGGCCCGTGGATGCGGATGTTCCGCAACGCGCGGGCGTGGCTGGGCTGAGCTGTCGACATCGGGACCGTCGCGGGTTGCCGCGACGGTCGTCCGAGGCGCGAGGCTACGCCTTCACCAGCTCGAGGGGCTGGCCCTCGGCCACGTGCTTCATGGCCACGGAGTTCATGCAGTAGCGCAGCCCGGTGGGCGGCGGGCCGTCCGGGAAGACGTGGCCCAGGTGCCCGTCGCAGCGGGCGCACCTCACCTCGGTGCGCACCATGCCGTGGGACACGTCGCGAATCTCGGTGACGGAGTCCGGGCTCAGCGTCTGGGTGAACGACGGCCAGCCCGTGCCGGACTCGAACTTCGTCCCTGCCTTGAACAGCGGGTTGCCGCAGCCGGCGCACACGTAGGTGCCGGGGTCCTTCGTGCCGAGGAAGCAGCCCGTGCCGGGATACTCGGTCCCGTGCCGGCGGAGCACGTCGTACTCCTCGGGGGTGAGGCGCTTGCGCCACTCGGCGTCGGTGAGGATGAGCTTGTCCACCATGGGTCGTGTTCTCCTCGTCGGGTCTCCTGCCCGTGGCAGGTTGGATGCGCGTCACTCTATTCGGTCGCGCCGGGCGGCGTGCGAGCACGCGTGCGCCCACTCGCGCGGGTGACGTGGGCGCGGACTGGCGAGGGTGCGCGGCGCGGCGGCCGCGGAGGCTCCAGCGTTGATGCGAAGGTCCATCCACCCATGGACGCGAGGGAGCTTCGCCATGCGCATTCGTGACCTGATGACCAAGAGCCTGGAGACCATCGGACCGGACGAGCCCCTGCGCCAGGCCGCCGAGCGCATGCGCGTCCACAGCATCGGCGCGCTCCCCGTCATGGAAGGGGGCCAGCTCGTGGGGATGCTCACGGACCGGGACATCACCGTGCGCTCCACCGCCATGGGCAAGGACCCGAACGCCACGCGCGTGCGCGAGGCCATGACGTCCGCTGTCATCACCTGCGGGCCGGATGATCCCTTGAGCGAAGCCGAGCGCCTCATGGAGGACTGGATGGTCCGCCGCCTCATCGTGGTGGACGCGGATCGCCATCCGCTGGGCCTCATCAGCCTGGATGACCTGGCCACCGTGCCGAGCGAGCGGATGGTCGAGGCGAGGGAAGAGGCGCAGCGCTCCCCGTTGTGAAGCAAGGCGCCCCCCACGCGAGGGCGTCGGGGCACCTCCGGAGTGGAAGCGCGGCGTGGCGCCGTTCCACCCCGGAGGCGCGGGGGCTCAGGCGGCTCGGCGTGGCTGGCAGTCCGCGGCCAGTCGGGCCACGGCGTCATCCCATGACAGGTCTTGCTGCGAGCCGTCGCGGAGGCGCAGGCGCACGTTGTTCGCCTCCGCCTCGCGCGCGCCCACCACCGCGATGTAGGGCAGGCCGGCCTGGTGCGCGTCGAGGATCTTCCGCGACAGGGATTCCCCTCGCACGTCGGCGCTGGCGCGACACCCTGCCTCGCGCAGGCGCTCCGCGAGCTTCTCCGCGTAGTGCACGGCCTTCTCTCCCACGGAGGCCACCACCACCTGCTCCGGCGCGAGCCAGGCGGGGAGGGCCCCCGCGTGGTGCTCCAGCAGGATGGCGATGAAGCGCTCCACGCTGCCGAACAGCGCGCGGTGAAGCATCACCGGGTGGCGCCGCGCGCCCGACGCGTCCGTGTAGCGCAGGTCGAAGCGCTCGGGCAGCACGAGGTCGAGTTGGATCGTCCCGCACTGCCAATCGCGGCCCAGTCTGTCCTTCAGGATGAACTCGAGCTTGGGGCCGTAGAACGCGCCCTCGCCCGGTTGCATCCGACAATCCAGGCCCGCGGCGCGCGCGGCGGACAGGAGCCAGGACTCGGCCTGATCCCACACCGCGTCACTTCCGGCGCGGGACGGCGGGCGCCCCGAGAAGGCCACCTCCACGTGCTCGAAGCCGAAGCTCGCGTAGAACGCATGCAGCGCGCGCACGAACGCGATGACCTCTCGCTCCACCTGCTCCTCGGAGCAGAAGATGTGGCCATCGTCCTGCGTGAACTGCCGCAGGCGGAACAGGCCATGCAACGCGCCGCTCGGCTCACTGCGGTGCACGAGCCCGAACTCGCCGAGCCGCAGGGGCAGGTCCCGGTAGCTGGGGGACATGCGCTGCACGAGTTCGATGTGGCCGGGGCAGCTCACGGGCTTCACGGCGAGCTGCCGCTCACCATCCCCCAGCACGAACATGTTCTGGCGGAAGTTGTCCCAGTGGCCGCTGCGCTCCCACAGCTCCTGGGACAGGATTTGCGGCGTGCGGACTTCCTGGTAGCCCTCGCGCCGCATGCGCTGGCGGACCTGGTCCTCCAGCAGCTGGTACAGCCTGAAGCCGCGCGGGTGCCAGAACACCATGCCGGGCGCCTCCTCCTGCAGGTGGAAGAGGTCCAGGCGCTGGCCAATCGCGCGGTGATCGTGTTCGTCGAGCATGACTGCGTGTCTCCGTGTCGGAAGGGAAGTTGCCGGTCCGGACACGGGGCGCTGAGTCTTCGCACGGTCGCCCCGGCCGGAATCGGCGGGGCAGGGACCGTGCGCTCGTCAGTCCATCGACACGCGCACGGTCGCCACCTCCGCCGAAGCGGTAGTGGTGCTCGTAGTCGCGGTCGTGAAGCTGACGCAGCTCATGCGGACATGAATGTTCTGGGCCGCGCGAAAAGTCAAGGCGACCCGCAATGCGCGTGAGGTGGGTGATGAACACCTCACGGCGCGAGACAACCGCTCACGTCATCAGCGCGAGCAGGCCGTAGAGACCCACGAAGAGGAAGTACAACGACTCGCCCGCGATGAGTCCGCCGCCGACCAGCGAGGTGGTGCTCATGTCCTCGGGCAGGGCCTGCTCGCCGGGCTTCGGCGGAGACGCGAAGCGCTTGGTTCCGACGTTCCACAGCGAGGCGAGCGTGCCGCCCGCGGCGAACCAGAGGGAGACCGGCAGCGCGATGAAGGCGCCGAACGAGGACGCGTAGGGACTGGCCAGCACCACCGAGTCCAGCGTCCATCTCACCGCGGGGCCGGCGGAGTGCTCCTTGAGGAAGCGCTGGATGCCCGCGTTGCGGCGCACCAACTTGCGCAGCACCTCGAGGCCGAAGCCCAACGCCAGCCCGAAGAGCAGGGCCTTGATCTTATGGTCGGACAGCGAGCCCAGGTCGCGGATGGCGCCCACCAGCTTGTACGTCATGGCCGAGCCCCACTGGCCCGTCTTCACGCCCGGGTTGTCGAGCTGGTTGATGGCGAGCACGGGGTAGGCCCCCATGAAGACGCGCGCCAGGCCCACGCACAGGATGGCGCCCATGGTGATGCCGAGCACCTGATAGCGGAACTGCACGACGCGGTTGGTGCCCAGGCGCCAGCCCGTGGAGCGATCCTGCTGCATGTCACAGCCCACGGCGGTGGAGATGAGCAGGATGGTGGAGGACATCAGGCCCACCAGCGGATCCTTCAGGCCGAGCATGGACATCAGCAGCACCGACATGACGAAGGCGCTGGAGATGGGGTTGTTGTCGCTGATGCCGTAGGCGATGCCGTTGATGAGCACGAAGAGCAGCGCCAGCACGAGGCCGAACACGATGAAGCCCACCGGCTGGTGCAGCACCTGCGTGGCCACCGCCACCACGGCCACGCCCCAGAACAGCACCCACGCGAGCAGGCGCGGGACGTTCACCTTCTTCCACGCGGGCTCGTCGCCCTCGGCCACCGGCGCGGCGCCGCGGATGCGCGCCACGGCCTGCACCGCGAGGAGGGAGAGGTCCACGATGGCCGCGCCGCAGATCATCGCCAGGCCGATGAGGAAGCCAATCTTGCGGAAGGGGTCCTGAGGACCGAGCCAGCCAATCTCACGCAGGTAGGGCGTCAAGGCATAGCCGGCCACGCCCATGACCGCGACGGGCACGGCGACGGTGCTGCCCACCACCATGCCCGCGCCCACGGTGGAGGCGCTGAGGCCCAGGCTCCCCAGCGAGGCCACCTTCTCCGTCGACCACGCGACCATCGCGCCCATGCCGGCGCCGCCGCCCAGCTTGGCGATGGAGGCCTTGAGCAGGCGCTTGTCCGTCAGCGCGCGCAGGATGTTGGCGACCGCGTAGCCGGACGGATAGTCGAGCTGGAGCCGGTCCACGAGCAGCGGCGTGTAGAGCATGCCCACGCCCACGCCGAACATGCCCACGCAGCCCACGAAGAGCATGAGCTGCCACGCGGGCGGCATGGGCATGCCCAGCCACACCATGGCCTGCACGAGCACGGACATGGCGCACAGCGAGGCCACCGAGGCGGCCATCGTCTGCATGTAGTTGGCGCCGTGCTTGCCCTCCGCGCCGTAGCCGTAGGTGACGGCGCTGCCGAGGATGCCGGCCAGCACCTGCCCGCCCACGAAGAAGCCCAGGCTGAAGTTCATGTACGAGGCGGCCACGCCGCCCAACGGGCCGAGGATGAAGATGGCCACCGTGCTCAAGAGCAGGTGGTACTTCCAGGTGCCCACCGCGGGCAGGAAGCTGAAGCGGGGCGCTTCAGCGCCGGGCGCGGCGGACGGAGACTCGGCGGAATTCGAGGGGAGGGGCTGGGCGGGTTGTGCCATTCGGGCGCGAAGGGTAGCGGCCTTTCACCTGCGGTCACAACCTGACTGGTGAGGCGAGCCTGCCCGGCCCCATGGCGAGGAGGGTCCCCGCTCGTCGCGCGGCGCGGCATGCCTGAGGGGATTCATGCTGCGCCCAGGCGTCAGTCGGGCTTGGCCCACCTTGGTTCGGAGAGCCGCGGGCGACCCGGAGGCCCTGGGGATCAGGTGCGGAAGTCACGCAGCCGCGGGGCGGCGGCTCGGACCTCGTAGAGCCGATAGGCGTAGAGCGCGGCGAGGAGCACGAGGCACGCGACCGCCACGCCGACGTGTCGATCGATGAGCGTGCCCACGCTCCAGCCGTGCTGATCCACGAGCTTGCTCGGATCGCTCAGGCCGACGCCCTCGATGTCTCCGAAGGGGATGCGGTCCACGTCCTTTCGTGCGCCCCACCACGTGTGGAGGCTGTCCATGAACGCAATCGCTCCCATCACGAGGAAGCCCCAGCGCAGGCCGCGCTCGCGCAGCGCGGTGCCTCGGCGTGCATAGAACAGGGACATCAGCGCGGTCCCCAGCACCAGACAGCCTGCGTCCCCACCGAAGGTGATGAGCGCGCGCGCCTGCTGCGCGCTGGTTCCGAGCGTCGCGACTGCTTGGAGCAGGAGCAGCGCCGCCGCGCCGAACATCCACGACCTTCGGCCCGTCTTCCAGCCACGCCAGCCGAGCGCGCCGAACATCCCCGCGAACATCAGGCTCAACACGGGCGAGCGTGTCTCCGCCGTGTACGTGACCCACAGCGAGGGCATCGCGCTGAAGCCGCAGAACCACGCTGTCACCGCGTGCCCGAACTCGTGCACGTGCATGGAGAGGAAGATGCGCGCGAGGCCGCGAAAGCCTGTGCCCATCACGACGTAGGCGAGTCCCATCGTCACGGGGAGGACCCAGAAGCGCTGGTGCCATTCCAGGCGAGCCAGGGCGAGTTCCGCCTCGTCGGGGCTCGGTGCGTCGGTGGGTTCGGGAGGCCGGAGTTCAGCGAGCAGCGGGGTGAACGTGGGAGTCTGCGGCAGGGACTCCCGCACCTCTTGCAAGGCGCGCTGTCGGTCCTCGGCCTCGCGCGCCGTGGCGGCCTGGCGAGCCCGTGCGTCCGCCTTGGCGTAGATGACGCCGCAGCGTGGGCACTCGGGGCTCTCGGCGCGAGCGGCTCCACAACGTGGGCAGGTCAGGACGGGGGCGGGCGTCACGCGAGCCAGCCTATCGCGAGGCGTGGGCCGGACGCTCCGAGGGGGCGTGACTTCGAGGCGCATGCACGGCGCGCAATGCTCCGTCGGTGGGCGTGGGAGCGCGTCATGGCGGGATGCTCGCAAAGGGCGAACCGGATGCGTGGATGGGCTGGAGACGCTGCATCGTCGCGACGTGCATGGCATTGACTGCCAGGCGCAAAGGGCCGGCCCGTTGCAATGATTGAGGTCGGCACCGAGGTGTCGCGGTGCGGGCGCGCGTCATTCCGTGCTGCGCGAGAGGTCGGCGGGGCCTGGGGGCGTTTCGTGCTGTCGCGACTTGACGCTCGCTCGGGGCTCGCCCATGACCCGGAATCATGACGGGCCTCGACACTCCCACGCGCGGTCGGACCGCGCCGGGGCGCCTCCGCGCGCTCGACGACTACTTGTGTCATGCCGAGTCCACGCTGCTCTCTCGTCACGAGGGGCCCTGGGCCCGCGCGGCCTTCGTGGACGTGGGCTTTGGAGAGCACCCCTGGACGACGCTGGAGAGCGCCGCCGCGTTCCGCGCCCTGAACCCGGACCTGCCTGTCATTGGCGTGGAGCTGGACGAGGCTCGGGCCCAGGCCGCGGCCTCCGCGCACTCGGACGCGCTCACCCACTTTCGCCAGGGCGGCTTCGCGCTGCCGCTGGGACCGGATGAACCCACCCGCCTGGTCCGAGCCATGAACCTGCTGCGCCAGGGCGCTCCCGAGCGCGTCCCCGAGGCGCATCAGCGGCTCGCTCAGGCGCTGCTGCCCACGGGGCTCGTCGTGGAGGGCAGCAGTGACACCCCCGGCGCGGTGCTCGTCGCACACCTCTTGCGGCGCGGCGAGGGCAGTGGGGACCTCACACGCGAGGCCCTCTTGTTCCACACGGACTTCTCGCGCGGCTTCGCACCATGGTTGTTCCGCGACTGGCTGCCCCGTGACCTGCGCCGCCGCGTCCGGCCCGGCGAGCCCCTGCACGCCTTCTTCAGTGAATGGGAGGCCGCTTGGACCCAGGCCCGCGCCGAGGGACACACCGCGCCGCTCGAGGCGTTCCGCGAATCCGTCGTGGGGCTGGCCTCGCGCGTCCCAGGCGTCACGACGGACCCCTGGCTGCTCTCGCGTGGCTACCTGCGGTGGGCACCCTCCGAGGGCGTCCCCTGACGCGAGGCGTCCCACCTCGTGGGGCAGGCTTCGCATGGGGCTGGCTTTTTCCGACCCGCGGGCATTCCTAGAGGGAAGGGCGAACCGCTATCCTTCGAAGACTTCCCCTCACGACGGCCTCCATGAAACGGCACCTGCTGACGCTTCTCACCGCCAGCCTGATGGCGAGCACCGCGCTGGCGAGCACCCCGGTCGTAGATCCGGGCGCGGTTCGTCACCATCGCCCCCACCGCAGGTCGCCGCTGCGTCCACGCCGCGAAGAGCGGGACGCCGCCTCGCTCGAAGTCTCCCGCGAGGACGAGGCCTCGACCGAGCCCGCGGCGGTGGCACGCATCCACGGGAAGCCTCCCGTGCTGCTGTTCTCCGCCGGCTTCTACGGCACGCTCGCGGCGGCTCGCTGCTTCGGGCGCCACGGCGTGGACGTGACGGTGGCGGACCCCGGCCGGCTGGGCCCGGCGAGCTGGTCGCGCTTCGTGGGCCGGCGCGTCCAATGCCCGCGCGAGTCAGACCCCGAGGCCTTCCTCGCGTGGCTCATCGACTTCGGCCGCCGCGAGCCCGTCAAGCACGTGCTCTATCCCACGAGTGACGAGCTGGCCTGGCTCATCTCCGCGCACCGCGAGAAGCTGGAGGGACTCTTCCACCTCTACGACCCGGGCGTGGATGCGGTGTACGGCCTGCTCAACAAGCGGCGCCTCTACGAAGAGGGCACCGCGGTGGGGCTCCACCTGCCGCGCACCTGGTTCCCCGAGTCCACGGCGGACCTGGAGCACGTGCGCCGCCACGCGCGCTTCCCGGTGCTCCTCAAGCCCACCACGCAGATCCTCCACGCCACGCACCGCAAGGGCCAGCCCGTCGCGACGCCCGAGGCGCTGGAGCGCGAGTACCGCGACTTCGCGCGCGACACCTACGCGCCCATGCTGGTGAACTTCGACCCCGCCGTGGTGCGGCCCATGGTGCAGGAGTTCCACCCCGAGGCCGCCGAGGGCATCTACAGCCTGTCCGGCTTCGTGGATGAATCCGGCGACCTGTTCGAGCTGCGCGGCGCCATGAAGGTGCTCCAGCGTCCACGCCGGCTGGGCGTGGGCGTGTGCTTCGAGTCCGCCGAGGTGAAGCCCGAGCTGGCCGAAGGGCTCGCGCGGCTGTGCAAGCGCGTGGGCTACCACGGCGTCTTCGAGGTGGAGTTCATCCAGACGAAGGATGACTTCCTGCTCATCGACTTCAACCCGCGCTACTACGGGCAGATGGGCTTCGACATCGCCCGTGGCCTGCCGCTGCCGATGCTCGCGTACCACTCGGCGCTGGGGGACCGTGTGTCCTTGCGCCGCGAGGTGGAGGCGGCCCGCGCGGCGGGGCAGGACGCGAGCGGTGAGGTGTTCTGCAACCGGATTGCATTGGAGATGCTGTTGAGCCTCCAGCGCTTGTCCGGCGCGCTGCCAGCGGACGAGGCTCGGCAGTGGCGGCGCTGGTTCGAGGACAACCGCGCCCTGGCGGTGGATCCGCTCATCGACCCGGATGACCTCATGCCCGCCGCCGTGGAGCTGGCCCAGATTGTCTATGGCTCCGCGCGCCATCCGCGCGCCTTCCTGCGGATGATGGTGCTCAACCGCTGAGCGCTCGGCTCAGTCCTGTCGCAGCGTCAGGTCCAGATGCTGCGACACGGCCCGGGCCAGGAGCAGGGCCTCGTCGCGGTCGCGGCTGCCCGCGAGTTCTGGCTCCAGCCACCATCGACTGCCACCGCATCGCATGTGGCTTCCGACCAAGCGTCGGGAGCCGGCGCGAAGAGCGTCCACTCGGCGTCAGGACGCTGCGCGAAACGGGGCAGGAGGGGTCGTCGCGTCGAAGGTGACCAAGTCCTCGAACGTCTCCGCGCGGCGCAGCAGTCGCTCCTCGCCGTTGTCCAACGCGACGATGGCCGGCTGCGGGAAGGAGAAGGACGTGGCGAAGGGGACGCAGTACGCGCCCGCGTCCATGATGGCCAGCGTGTCCCCCACGCGCAGCTCGGGCAGGCGCACCGCGTTGTAGAGCGTGTCGCCCGGGGTGCAGATGGGACCCACCACCGTGTACGGCCGCGCCGCCAGCTCCGCCTCGGGGCGATCCACGTGCAGGAGCTGGTGGTACTCGTTGCGCACGCACTCGGCATGGTTGATGCCCATGTCCATCACCGCCCAGGTGCGCTCCGGGCCGGCCTTGAGCGTGTGCACGCGGCCCAGCAGCAACTGGGTGTCGCCCGTCATCGCGCGGCCGGGCTCCAGGAAGATGCGCGGGCGGGCCCGGCCTCGGCGCTCGAAGTGCGACTCCACCTGCTCCACCACGCGCGCCACATAGCGCTCGATGGAGAGCGCGGCGGCCGGATCCGGCGCGGGCAGGTCCCGCTGGAACGTCTGGTTCAGGCGCCAGGCGCGCGGATCCACGTGCTCCACCGTGGGCGTGCACAGGCTGCCGCCCAGGTCGAGCACCTCCAGATTCAACCCCAGCTCACGGTGGAGCGTGTCCGTGAAGTCGAGCACCGCGCCGACGAAGCCCTCCAGCTCGGCCTCGGTGCGCAGCGTGGCGCCCCGGTGCGCGTGCAGGCCCACCACGTCCAGGGTGCCCAGCTCGCGCGCCTTGCGGAACGCCGCCAGCGCCGCGCCGCCCGCGATGGGCGTGCCGAACTGCGCCGTCCAGCCGTGGCCCGTGGAGACGCGCACCGCCACGCGAGGGCGCCGCTTCAGCTCGGCGGCGTGGCGCGCGAAGACGTCCAGCTCCTCCACGTGATTGGCGGCGAGGAGGCCGATGCCCCGCTCGATGGCCTCGCGGATGGAGGCGTCCGACTTGACGGGGCCGTTGTAGACGATGCGCTCGGGTGGCACGCCCAGCTGGAGCGCGAGCCACATCTCGTACGCGGAGATGACCTCGGCGCCCACGCCGCGCTCGTGCATGAACGACAGCACGCCGGGCACGGGGTTGGTCTTGTACGAGTAATACACTTCGCAGCCCCCGGCGCGTCCCGGCGGCACCGCGAGGAACCGCTCCAGGTTGCGGCGCAGCGCGGCCAGGTGCACCACGTGCAGCGGCGAGCCCCAGCGCTGGGTCAGCTCCGCGAGCGACACGCCCTCCAGGCACAGGCCCCGGCCGGGGACGAACTCCAGCCCCCACAGCGAGGCGGGCAGCGCGGTGCGCGAGGGCGCGAGGGCCCGGCGCACCACGGGACGAAGCGTTTCCTTCAGCCGCTGACGGGCGGCCCCGACGAGTCGATGGCGCAGGCTCACGCGGGCGTTCTCTCTCTCACGAGGCGCGCGGCAGCCGCAGCGGCAGGCGGCGGGCCACGTCGAAGGGCAGGGCGCGCAGGGCGAGCTGCAGCGCGCGGTACTCCAGCTCGCCGTGGGCGCGCCGGTATTTGGAGTGGATGATGGCGTTGGACTCCATCACCAGCGTGCCGTCCTTGCCCAGGTTGTGCATGAGCGAGGGCTTGCCCACGCGGTAGTGCAGGATGGGGCGGTTCACGTAGACGTGGCCGTGGTGGCGGATGCCGCGCAGGTAGAAGTCCACGTCCTCGTAGACGGGGATGTTGGGGTCGAACCCACCCAGCTTCGCGAAGTGCTCGCGGCGCACCATGCAGGCCGAGTTCACCATCAGCGTCCCGCGGAACAGGATGTGCGCCACCGTCCACGCGCTGTTGGGCGTGCTGGCCCCGACCTTCGCGGCCCACTCGAAGTAGGTGCGCTTGTCCTGGAGCCAGTCGGCGTCCTCGCTGAAGGGCACCACCCAGCCCACCGCCACGCCCGCGTCCGGCCGCGCATCCAGCGCGCTCACCATCGCGTGCAGCGCGCCGTCCGCCAGCATGTCGTCGTCATCGAGGAAGTGCAGGTAGCGCCCCTGCGCCAGCGTGGCCCCGTGGTTGCGCACCAGGGCCGGCTTGCCGCGCGAAGGGACCTCCTGCTTGAGGTAGCGCACGCGCGCGTCGCCCATGGCTTCC
This sequence comes from Myxococcaceae bacterium JPH2, assembly GCA_016458225.1. NCBI lineage: Bacteria > Pseudomonadati > Myxococcota > Myxococcia > Myxococcales > Myxococcaceae > Myxococcaceae bacterium JPH2. The sequence goes on from JAEMGR010000012.1 coordinate 95,843, forward strand.
ACGGCCTCGCGCGCCGTGCCCTCGGCGGTGTCGTCCAGAACGATGACCTCGACGCGCACGCCCTCCTGGCGCAGCGCCGACCGGATGGCCTCGACCACTTCCTTCTCGCGGCGGTGTGTGGGCATCACCACCGAGACGTCAATCTGGGACATGTCAGCCTTATAGCGGCCGGGCCCCACGACCGAAAGGCGGGTGGCCCTCCGCGTCATGTTTGGCTTTCACCGGAACCGCGACGCCGCTGGCGCGCTTCACTCGCTCGCAATGCGAGGGCCGCCACCGCAGTTGAATCACTGGCGCGGGCCTGCGCGTGTCGAGAACACGCGCGGCCGTCACGCCACCACGCAACGACTCATGCCTCAGAAGCTCGCGACCCCGAACTCCAGTGGGTCAAACGCCTCGGGCGGGTTGATATCGACCTCGATTCGCGCCGCGACCGCGAAGAGCGAGCGCGCGTCGAGGGCCGCATCGTTGGCCGGGCGCGGGCGACGGGACGCGCGGAAGGCCTCACGCGCCCGAGTGTTTTCGCGGGGTTCCCAGAGGCGGTTGGGGCCGGAGGGTGCCTGCCAGGACTGCATGCTGTCACGGGCCATGTTCGTTCCCTCGCCGGTGCGGCGTGTTGCCGTGAATCTGTGCAGGCTTTGTGCCAGTCAAAACCAAGGGGGCGGACACGCGCTTCGGGCGCGATGGCGCCCGCGCGTCGCGCCGGGTAGAGGACTGCGCATGGCCCTCCTGCTGGCACATGACGTCGAGCCTCCTCGCCCGTGCAGCTATCTGGCGGATCAGGAAGCCTCGCTGGAGAACCTGGTGATGCGCGACGTGACGCCCGAGGAGTACGAGCACCTGCTCGTGCGGGGGTGGCGCCGCTTCGGGCCGCTGTACTTCCGGCCCGCGTGCGTCACCTGTGAGGCGTGCGTGTCGCTGCGCATCCCCGTGGAGTCATTCCAGCCCAATCGCAGTCAACGCCGCGCGCGGGCCGCGTGCGCCCACCTGCGGGTGGAGGTGGGTCCGCCGCGCGTGGACGCGGAGCGGCTGGCGCTCTATCAGCGCTGGCACGCCGAGCGAGAGGCTTCGCGCGAGTGGGAGCCGTCGGCGCTCACCGCGCGCGACTACTCGCTGCAGTTCGCCTTCCCGCACCCGTCCGCGCGCGAGGTGGCCTGGTACGACGACAGCGGCGCGGAGGGGCCTCGGCTGGTGGGGCTGGGGCTGTGCGACGAGACGCCTCGCGCCTGGAGCGCCGTCTACTTCTTCTTCGACCCCGAGCTGTCGCGCCTGTCTTTGGGCAAGGCGAACGTGGTCTTCCAGGTCGAGCTGGCGCGGGCCCGGGGCATCCCCCACGTGTACCTGGGCTACCGCGTGCTGGCGTGCGCGTCGCTGCGCTACAAGGCCACGTTCCGTCCGCACGAGCTGCTGGAGAGCCGGCCCGCGTTCAACGCCAGCCCCACGTGGCGCGTGGCGCGGCCCGAGGAGGGGACCGCGCCGGAGTCGTGAGCCGTCAGCGCAGCAGCGCGGCGTCGAAGAACTCGCGCAGGTGCTTTTCGTACTCGGCCGGCGCCTTCACGGCGTACTCGCCGTGGCGCGCGCCGGGGACGACCCAGTAGGACTTGGGCTCGCACGCCGCCTGGAAGATGGAGTCCTGGAGGAAGGCGGGCGCGTAGGGGTCCACGTCGCCGTTGATGAGCAGCAGCGGCCGGCCGCCGAGCTGACACAGGTGCGAGACGGCATCCACCGCGTCCACGTCCACGCCGGCCCAGCGCATGGTCCACAGCACGGGCTGGGTGCTGAGCGGACCCCAGCGTCCGTAGCTGTAGTGCGCGTCCGCCGTGAGCGAGGGGTACGAGCCCGAGGCCGCGACCGCGCGCAGCCGAGGATCCGCCTCGGCCCCGAGCATGGCCACCGTGCCGCCCATGGAGAAGCCCAGGACGCCCAGCCGAGTCGCCTCCACGTCCGGCCGCTTCGCGAGGAAGTCGACCGCGGCACTCAAATCCAAGCGCTCGCGGTCACCCCACGTCACCAGCGCGTCCGCGCTCTCGCCGTGCCCGCGGAAGTCCAAGAGCAGCACGCCGTAGCCCGCGCGAGCCAGGGCTCGGGCCTCGAAGAGCATCTGCTCGCGGTTCTCGCCAAAGCCATGCAGCAGCACCACGGCGGCCCGGTTGCGCGCGCGTTGATACCAGCCGCGCAACGCCACGCCGTCCGAGGCCCGCAGCGTCACGTCCTCCAGCGACGCGAGGTCCGCGTCCGGCGCGGGCTTGCTCACCGCCTTGCGAGCCGGGTGCATCAGCGACTGGGCCAGCCGCACGTTGCGATAGGGAATGGCGACGCCCGCGGCCAGCAACAAGAGGGCCAGCGCGGTGAGGACGAGTCGAAAGGAAGTCGAGTTCTTCAAGGTGGGCGTGGCCTGGACGATATACCCACCTCGCGATTGGACGGGCTTTGAGCGCTCAGCTCGTTCAGGAGGGAGGGCGGGGTAATCGAGACCCTGGGCTGCCTTGGCACGCTGGGGGTGATCCGCTAGCTTGCCCCGCGGTCCTGGGGGGCGCACAACCCGAAGTGCTCTTGCCGGACGCGACTCGGAGCTGTGGTGGCCCTGATGCAACTGCGTGTGGACAAGGTCGAAACGGTGGAAGGGCTGCACGCGCTGCGCTCGGATTGGCAGCGGCTGGCGCAAGCCCATGGGGGCGGAGTCCCCTTCACCACCTGGGAGTGGAACGCCACCTGGTGGGCCCACTTCCGCGAGCGCCGCGTGAGCGTGCGCGACGGCCTCTTCGTCCTCGCGGTGCGAGACGCCTCGGGCGCCCTGGTGGCGGTGGCGCCGCTGATGCGCACCGAGCGCCCCGGCATGGGCCCTTTGCGCGCCCGGGTGCTCCAGTTCTTCGGCGCGGATCCCAACGTCACCGAGCTGCGGGGACTCGTGCGCGACCCCGCCCGTGAGCGCGACATCTACGCGGCCCTGGCTGGCTACCTGCGCGAGCACGCGGATGATTGGGATTGGATGATGTGGAGCGGGCTGCGCATGGACGGGGACGGGGCGCGCGAGCTGGCCGCGCTGGCGCCGCTGTCCGCCACGCGCGAGGTCCCCATGTTCACCCTGCCGTTGGAGGGGAACTGGGAGGCCTTCAAGTCCACCCGCTCGCGAAACATCAAGGAGTCGCTGCGCAAGTGCTACAACTCGCTCAAGCGTGACGGGCACGCGTTCACCTTCGACGTGGCGCGCGAGCGCAACGAGGTGGCGCACGCGCTGGACACCTTGCTGCGTCTGCACCACGCGCGCTCCACGGCCACGGACACGGTGCAGCACCGGGATGTGTTCGACTCGGTGCAGGCCAGCGGGTTCTTGAAGGAGCTGTGCGATCGGCTCTCCACGCAGGACCGCGTGCGCGTGTTCCAGTTGCGCATCGCGGGTGAGGTGGTGGCCGCGCGGGTGGGCTTCGTGCTGGGCTCGACGCTCTATCTCTACTACTCGGGCTATGACCCGCGCTGGGGCGACTACAGCGTGATGACCACCACGGTGGCCGAGTCGCTCAAGTACGCCTTCGCGGAGGGCTTCCAGGTCGCCAATCTGTCCACCGGCCGCGATGTGTCCAAGACGCGGTGGAGCCCGGACGAGACTGTCTACCACGAGGCGCTGCAACTCTCGCCGGCGCGCCGAGGACAGATGGCCTTCGCGACGTATCGACGCGTGCGCGAGATGCTGGACGACGAGCGGGTCCAGGGGTGGGCCCGTCGGTTCCTCGCGCGGCGCGCGGGGACTTGAGCCGAGACTCCGGGAGCGCTCAACGGATGTTGCGACAGCCTGCGCTCAGAGCGGCCGGCAAGCGCCGCATCCTCTTCACCCTGGTGTACCTGGGGCCCGGTGGCATCGAGCGCTCGGTATGCAACGTGCTCGCCGGGCTCGACCGCGCCCAGTTCGACACCGCGCTCTTCTTCCACCACGGCCCTCCACCCGAGGGCCACCGCGACCGCATCCCGCAGGACACCCAGGTGTCCTGGGCCACCGAGGGGGCCTACCGCCGGCTCAACCTCCCGCGCTACCTCTGGCGGCTCCTGCGGGAGGCGCGCAAGGCGGACGTCATCGTCGCCGCGCAGGAGGGCCGCGCCACGCTGCTGGCTCGGCTGGCGGGGTGGCTCTTGCGCAAGCCCGTGGTGGGGATGATCCACTTCGACTGGGGCGCGTTTCATCGCGAGCAGCGCAAGCGCCAGCTCTGGGGCCTGCGCGTGCTCTACCCGGGCATGTCCCGCATCGTGTCGTGCGGGCATGACTCGGCCCGGTCCTTCTCGACTTTGGTGCACGTGGACCCGCGCCGCCTCCAGGTCATCCCCAACTTCGTCCACGGGGAGCGGATCCGCGCCGCGGGCGAGGCACCGCTTCCGGACTGGGCCGTCCCCATCTTCCAGAAGCCCGTGGTCATCGCCGTGGGGCGGCTGGAGCACCAGAAGGCGTTCGACGTGCTCGTGCGCAGCCACGCGCTCGTGCGCAAGGCGGGGGTGGACCATCACCTGCTCATCCTCGGGGTGGGGGCGCTGGGGGAGGCGCTCAAGGCCCTGGTGAGGGCGTTGGGCGTGGAGGACTCGGTCTTCATGCCGGGCTTCGCGCCCAACCCTCACGCGCTCATGCGCCACGCCACCGTCTTCGCCCTGTCCTCGCGCTTCGAGGGCCTGCCCATGGTCCTCCTGGAGGCCCTGGCGCTGGGCTGCCCCATCGTCAGCACGGACTGCCCCTCCGGCCCGGCCGAGGCGCTGGATGGGGGGCGGGCGGGGCTGCTCGTCCCGGTGGACGCGCCCCAGGCCCTGGCGGACGCGCTGATGAAGGTGGTGTCGGACCCGACGCTCCAAGCGGAGCTGGCCTCCCGGGCGCGCCAGCGGGCCGAGGAGCTTTCCGCCGAGCGGGCCCTCAAGACCTGGGATTCCCTGCTGGCCTCCGTGTGAACTCCCAGGCACCCGGGTGGAATGGGGCGGGGGCGCGACGTGGGACGGACGACGCGGAATGTCAGGAATCCCTTGCGGGGTTGAAGAGGGTTCAACAGGATTCGCCCATCATGACGACGAGCAACGAGACGCAGGCCCGCAACTTCCTCCAGGAGATTGTCGCGGAGGACAAGCAGGCCGGGAAGTACGGCGGCCGGGTGCACACCCGCTTCCCGCCCGAGCCCAATGGCTACCTCCATATCGGTCACGCGAAGGCCATCTGCATCAACTTCGGCCTGGCGCAGCAGTATGGCGGCAAGTGCAACCTGCGCCTCGACGACACCAACCCGCTCACCGAGGACACCGACTACGTCGAGTCCATCCAGCGGGACGTGCGGTGGCTCGGCTTCGACTGGGACGACCGCAAGTTCTTCGCGTCCGACTACTTCGAGAAGCTCTACGCCTACGCCGAGCAGCTCATCCGTCAGGGCCAGGCCTACGTGTGCAGCCTGACCGCGGAGGAGATCAGCGAGTGGCGCGGCGACTTCACCACGCCGGGGCGTGACAGCCCGTATCGCAACCGCACGGTGGAGGAGAATCTGGACCTCTTCCGCCGCATGCGCGCGGGCGAGTTCCCGGACGGCAAGCACACCCTGCGTGCGAAGATCGACATGGCGTCGCCCAACCCGGTGCTGCGCGACCCGCCCATCTACCGCATCCGTCACGCGCACCACCACCGCACCGGCGATGCGTGGTGCATCTACCCGCTCTACGACTTCGCGCACTGCCTGTCGGACTCCATCGAGGGCATCACCCACTCCATCTGCACGCTGGAGTTCGAGAACCGGCGCCCGCTCTACGATTGGATTGTCGACGCGCTGATCAAGGGCGACCGCCCGCACCAGTACGAGTTCGCGCGGCTCAAGCTCACCTACACGGTGATGAGCAAGCGCAAGCTGCTCCAGATGGTGGGCGACAAGAGCGTGTCCGGCTGGGATGACCCGCGCATGCTGACCATCAGCGGCCTGCGTCGCCGGGGCTTCACGCCCGAGTCGCTGCGCGACTTCGCCACGCGCATCGGCGTGAGCAAGACGGACAGCTGGATCGACATGGGCGTGCTCGAGCTGAGCATCCGTGAGGACCTCAATGAGCGCGCCCCGCGCGCCATGGCCGTGCTGCGCCCGCTCAAGGTGGTGGTGACGAACTACCCCGAGGGCCAGACGGAGCTGCTGGAGGTCGCCAACCACCCGCAGAAGCCGGAGCTGGGCACGCGGCAGGTCCCGTTCTCGCGCGAGCTGTTCATCGAGGCGGATGACTTCCAGGAGGTCCCGCAGAAGGGCTTCTTCCGGCTGGCGCCGGGCAAGGAGGTGCGCCTGCGCTCGGCGTACTTCATCAAGTGCGAGGAGGTCATCAAGGACGCCGCGGGCAACGTGACGGAGCTGCGCTGCACCTATGACCCGGCCACGCGCGGCGGTGACTCGCCGGATGGTCGCAAGGTGAAGGGCACGCTGCACTGGGTGCCGGGCAACGCGCCCACCGCCGAGGTTCGCCTGTACGATCGGCTCTTCTCCGTGGAGCACCCGGACAAGGACAAGGACCGCGACTTCAAGGAGTTCCTCAACCCGAACAGCCTCGAGGTCATCACCTCGGCGCGCGTCGAGCCGATGCTGGCGCAGGCCGCGCCGGAGTCGCGCTTCCAGTTCGAGCGCCTGGGGTACTTCTACGCGGACCCCAAGGACTCCACCGCGGGCCGGCCCGTCTTCAACCGGACCGTCACGCTGAAGGACTCGTGGACGAAGGAGCAGGCGAAGGGCAAGTAGCCCTCGCCGGGCCCGGGGCGCGCGAGTGCCCCGGGCTCACTTGCTCGGTGCCGAAGTCTCGCGCGTCATCTCCACCATGGTGGGGCGCCAGCCGAGCCGCGCGAACACCTTCTGCGCGGCCTCGTTCTTCGCGGCGGTGGACAGCACGATGCGCGGCGCGCCCAGTGCCGTGAGCTGCTTCACCATCTCCTCCACGAGCAGCCTGCCGGTCCCGGTGCCTCGCGCCTGTTCCTCGACCCAGAGGTCGTGCAGGGCGCCGTGGCGGTCCAGCAGCATGTTCCAGTCCACGCCCTCGACGCGGCCGTAGCAGTAGCCCACCACCGCGCCGCCCAGCTCGGCCACGAGCACCACGGCCTCCTGGGGACGCTGGGCTTCCTTGCCCAACCACCAGCGATAGCCGGACTCCACGTCGTCGGGGAGCATGAAGCGCTGCGAGTCGAAGTCGTGGTGCTGGCGCGCGAGCGACGCGCCCATGCGGCCCAGGGCGGGCGCGTCGGAGGGGGTCGCGGGACGCACGATGACGGGCATGTGGGGTCCTTTCAGGTTCCTCGCGACGCTGCCACGGAACCCCACGGGGACCCCACTGTCTTGTGCCTTCGCCGTCCTCGCCGAGACAGTCGTCGGTGTGCCTGCGCGAGGGCGCAGCCGTCGGAGTGCCTGCGCGGTTAGCGCGCGGCGCCGGCTCGGGCGGGCTGCTGCGTGCGCTTCTTCTCCTTGCGGCTCGCTCGCGCCATGTCGAGCAGGCCCGCCGCGGCCACCACCGCGAGCGCGGCGCCGCCCAGCGTCACCACGTAGTTGGCCACGCCCGCGCTGCCGCACTCGACGCAGGACACGGTCGGATCCGAGGGCTGATAGTGCAGGGTGAGCTTCGCGCCCGAGGGGTAGTGCCGGGTGTAGTACTGCGCATCGGCCAGCACGCCTGAGTCATTGCCACCGAAGGACAGGGTGTCCGAGGTGAACACCTCGGAGCCCACCGCGTAGCGGTAGCGCACCTCGGGGTGGAAGCTCACGGAGCGCTTGCTGCGCAGCGTCTCCACGGTGGAACTCGTCACGGTGCCCTCCACGGTGGGCCAGCCCGGGCTCACCTGGGACCGGTACACCATGCGGCCGCCCGAGAAGGCCAACCCGGCTCCGAACACCAGCAGCATCAGCCCCATCAGCCACTTCATCATCGTCGGCAGTCCTTGTTGCTCCCAGGTGCCCGGACCCAGGAGACGTATCCCGCAGGTTGTGCAGGCGTCGGGCCACCTGGGCCTCACTCGGGGGGGCGGGCGCGCGGGGCGCAAAGGGCCGGGGCAATGTGCCCCGAATGGGGCAATGTGCCCCAGCTTGTGAGCGCCTGGGTTCCCCCTGACAGGGGAGCAGGGCAGACTGCCGGGCCTCCATGTCCATCCTCGATCGTGAACTCGAAATCGCCCGGCGCATCGCTCGCCAGGCGGGAGACATCCTCCAGCAGGTCTACGCCACGGACTTCTCCGTGCAGGCCAAGGAGGGCGGCGCCGGCCCCGTCACCGTGGCGGATGAGCGCGCCAACGCCTTCATCGTGGGCGAGCTGCGCAAGGCCTTCCCGGGGGACGGGGTGGTCGCGGAGGAGTCCGAGGACGCCTCTGACGCGAAGCGCTTCGATCGGTGCTGGTACGTGGATCCGCTCGATGGCACCCAGGAGTTCGTCAAGCGCAACGGCGAGTTCGCCATCCACATCGGGCTGGCGGTGGCGGGCAAGGCCGCGGTGGGCGTGGTGTACCGGCCCGTGGGCGACACGCTCTTCGCGGGCGTGGTGGGGCAGCAGGGCTTCGTGGAGGACGCGGGCGGACGTCGCGCGCTGCGCGTCTCGGACGTGGCCGAGCCCTCGGAGCTGCGGCTCGTGGTGTCGCGCTCGCACCGCTCGGCGCTGACGGATCAGGTCGTCCAGCGGCTGGGCATCACGCGGGAGAAGGAGTCCGGCTCGGTGGGACTCAAGTGCGGCCTGCTCGCCGAGGCGCACGCGGACCTCTACATCCACGTGAGCGGCAAGAGCTACCGCTGGGACAACTGCGCGCCGGAGGCGGTGCTCCGCTCGGCGGGCGGCATCCTCACGGACCTGGGCGGCGTGGCGTATCGCTATGACGGCTCGGAGCTGCAGAACCACCGGGGGCTCCTGGCGTGCAACGCCGCGGCCTTCCCGCGCGTGCAGCCCGTGGTGGAGCAGTTCGCGCGTGAGGCGGGCATCCTGAAGTAGGGCGTCAGGGCGACATCGCGGCCTGGTGCAACTCGGCGTAGAGGCGCGCCAGGTCCGCGAGTTGGTAGTTCGCGTTGAGCCCGCTCGGGTTGGGCAGGGCCCACAGGCGCGTGGCGCCCAGCGTCTCCGGCTGGAGTCCGAACTTCGCCTTGGGCCGGTTGAACGCGGCGCGGTAGGCCCCCAGTCCCAGCACCGCGAGGAAGGTCGGCCGGTGGCGGCGCACCTTGCGCTCCAGCGCGCGACCGCCCTCGAGCAGCTCCTCGGGGGCGAGCTGATCCGCGGACGCGGTGGCGCGGTCGACCACGTTGGTGATGCCGCAGCCCCACTCCAGCAGCAGGTCCTGCTCGGAGGGGTCGAGGCGGCGCGGCGTGAAGCCCGAGGCGTGCAGCGTGGGCCAGAAGCGATTGCCGGGCCGCGCGAAGTGGAAGCCCACCACCACGGAGTAGAGGCTGGGGTTGATGCCGCAGAAGAGCACGCGCAGCCCCGGCGCGATGAGGTCCGGCATGGTGCTGCCGGTGGCGGCGAGCAGTTCGTCCTTCGTGGGGCCGCGAGGAGGCATGGGCGCGTGTCCGGGGGATGACACCCGAAGCCTATCCCTTCGCGTGCGGGACAGGCTCGGTACGCGCGGCTGGTCGAGAGGGCCACGGTGGGGCAGGCTGGGCCGCGCCCGCTCGGGCCCACTTCTGGGGCCCACTTCTGGGGCTCTCTTGGAGGACGTGCGAGATGGCGCACATCGTGACGCTGACCTTGAACCCCGCGGTCGACCTGGCGACGGAGGTGCCGGAGGTCACGCCCGAGCACAAGCTGCGCTGCGGTCCGGTGCGGTACGACCCAGGTGGCGGCGGCATCAACGTGGCGCGCGTGGTGCGCGAGCTGGGCGGCGAGTCCATCGCCCTCTACACGCGGGGCGGTCCCACCGGGCAGCTCCTGGAGCACCTGCTGGAGGAGCATGGCCTGACGCGCCGCTCCATTCCCATCGCGGCGTACACGCGCGAGAGCTTCACCGTGGCGGAGGCCGGCAGCTCGCGCGAGTTCCGCTTCATCCTTCCGGGGCCCACCCTCACCGAGCGCGAGTGGAGCGCGTGCCTGGACGCGGTGGCCCAGGTGGGCGTGGGCGCGTCGTTCATCATCGCCAGCGGCAGCTTGATGCCCGGCGTGCCGGTGGACTTCTACGCGCGCGTGGCGCGGCTGGCGAAGAAGCTGGGCGCCAAGGCGGTGGTGGACACCGCGGGCGACCCGCTGCGCGCGGCGCTGGAAGAGGGCGTCCACCTGGCCAAGCCCAACCGGCGCGAGCTGAGGGATTTGACGGGCGAGACCTCGGAGGACCTCGTCACGCAGGCGGCCTCCGCGCGCGAGCTGGTGGCGAAGGGCAAGGCCGAGCTGCTGGTGGTGTCGCTGGGCGCGGATGGGGCCATGCTCACCACGCGCACCGCGCAGCTCCACGCGAAGCCGCCTCCGGTGGAACCGCGCAGCTCGGTGGGCGCGGGCGACAGCTTCCTGGCGGGGATGACGTTGGCGCTGTCTCGCGGACTTCCGCCGGAGGAGGCGCTGCGCTGGGGCATCGCGTCGGGCACCGCGGCGCTCTTGTCCGCGGGCACCGACCTCTGCCACCGGGCGGACTTCGATCGGCTGCTGCCTCGGGTGCAGCCAGGGCCGGTGTCGCCGGGTTCGGGCGTCCCGGCGTAGCAGGCGAGGAGGGGAGCGCGGGCTCCCCCTTTCTCCGCGACAAGCGGGCGGTGGGCCGGGCAGAGTCGCGCGCGTGTCCGTTCCCTCTCCGTCCGCGCCCTCCGCGTCCCGGCTGGGCCCCTGGCATTGGCTCGCGTTCGCCGTGAGCGTGCTGCCCCTGGTGGCCTATGCGTTCTCCACCCGCCCCGGGGACTTCCCGCTGTACTTCCGGACGGCCCACGCGTTCCTGGAGGGCGCGGTCCCCAACCGCGACTTCCGCTTCGAGTATCCGCCCTATGCGTTGCTCTGGTTCGTGCCCGCCGCGTGGCTGGGCGGTGACCTGAGTGGCTTCATCCTCGCGTTCGGCTTGCAGCTCACGCTCTTCGACGCGTTCATCAAGTGGCTGCTGTTGTCCGAGGGCGTGCGGCGCTGGGGAACCTCGGCGCGGGCGTGGTTGCCGCTCGGCGCGTATACGGTGGTGAGCTGGATCCAGAGCGTCCACTACCTCAAGCGCTATGACCTCATCCCCGCCGCGCTGACGCTGGGCGCGCTGGTGGCGTTGATGCGCAAGCGCGACGCGTGGGCGGGCGTGGCGCTCTCGGTGGGCATCGTGACGAAGCTGTATCCGGTGGTCCTCGTGCCGTTCGCACTGGTGCTGTGCTGGCGGCGCGGGACGGTGAAGTCACTGGTGGGCGGGCTTGTCGCGGGTGTGCTGCCGCTGGTGCCGCTGAGCGCCGTGTGGCCGTGGTGGAACTTCGCGGCGTTCCATGTCGAGCGCGGGCTGCAGGTGGAGGCCCTGAGCGCGGGGCTCCTGTGGGCGGTGCACCTATGGGGCCGCGCGCAGGTGGAGTGGGTGCACGCGCCCGCCTCCTTCGAGCTGCATGGCGAGGCCGCCGAGGCCGTGAAGGCCGTGACGCGCTACGCGTGGGTGGTGGGCTCGTTGGCCGCCGCGGCGGTGAGCGTGCGCACGGTGTGGCGCGTGACGCCTCGGCGCATGGAGGACCTGGCCCGGCTGGCGCTGGTGCCGCTCTCCGCCTTCGTCATCCTCAACCCGGTGCTGAGCCCGCAGTACCTCATCTGGCTCACGGGGGCCGCCGCGCTCGCGCTGCTCTCCGGTCCGGTGACGCCGCCCGCGGTGCTGCTCGTCGCCGCGGCCATCACCCGAGGTTTGTGGGCCGGCAGCACCTACGGCATCGGCCTGGAGTGGCCCCACACGGTGCTCCTGCTCGTGCGCAACTTCATGCTGCTGGGCACGGCGGTGGCGTGGACGTGGGAGGTGTGGCGCGCGGCGGGGCAGGGCGTCTCGGCCGAGGTCGGCGTCAGCGGGGAACCTGCGCTCCCCCCTTCATGACGAGGCGCACCCGGCGCAGCGCGGTGATGTCCTGGGTGGGGTCTCCCTCCACCGCGACGAGGTCCGCGAGCAGGCCCGGCTTCACCTGACCCACGCGGTCCTCCCAGTGCAGCATCCGAGCGTTGACGGAGGTCGCGGACTGGAGCGCCTGCGCGGGCGTCATGCCGGACTCGACCATCATCTCCAGCTCGCGCGCATTGGTGCCGTGGGCGAAGACGCCGGAGTCGCCACCCGCGCAGATGGGCACGCCCGCGGCGAGCGCGGCGCGGAAGCTGTCGCGCTTCTTCTGGAGGGGCGCGGGCTCTGGCTCCACGCCTCGCTTCCATCCTCGGTAGAGCTGCATCGCCTCGGTGGCGGCGAGCGTGGGGCACAGGAACACGCCCCGCTGGGCCATCAGCTTCCACACCTCCGGCGTGCCGTCATCGCCGTGCTCGATGCTCTCCGCGCCCGCGAGCACCGCGCGGCGGATGCCTTCCGCCGTGCCCGCGTGTACCGCCACCGGGCGTCCGCTCGAGCGCGCCGTGTCCACGATGAGGCGCATCTCCTCCAGCGAGAAGGTGGGGCGGGCCTCGCCGTTGGGACCCCAGCGGTAGTCGCCGTAGACCTTGATCCAATCCGCGCCCATCCCCGCTTGCTTGCGCACCACGCGCACGAGGGCGTCCACGCCGTCGGCCTCGTCGGCGCCCTGGGGCACGTGCCACTCGGGCGAGAAGCCCTTGGGGCCGTAGCTGCCGGTGGCGACGATGGCCCGCGTGGTGACGACCATGCGAGGCCCCGGGATGATGCCTTGCGCGATGGCCTGCTTGAGGCCCACGTCGGATTCGCCGGCGCCCTCGGTCCCCAGGTCCCGCGTCGTCGTGAAGCCCGCTTGGAGCGCCGCGCGCGCGTGCTGGGTGGCCCGCGCCACGCGCAGCGCCGTGGGCTCCTTGAGCACCTGATCATCCCACGAGGCCTCGTTGTACGGATGGAGGAACAGGTGCGAGTGGCCCTCGATGAGACCCGGGAGCAGCGTGGTGTTCGGCAGTGAGAGCACCTCCGCGCCTGCGGGCACCGTGAGACTCTCGGGCGGTCCCGCCGCGACGATGCGCTCGCCCGTCACCAGCACGGCCCAGCCCGCGTGGGGCTTCGCGTCGACGCCGTCGAACACCCGGGCGGGGCGCAGCAGGTACGAGCGAGCGGCAGGCTGGGCCTGGACGAGCGGCGTCGCGAGCACGGCCACGAAGGCAAGGAGGAGGGAGGCGCGCATGGGAGAGTGGGGGAGGAGGGAGGCGCGATGATGGCGCGCGACCACACGGGCGGACAAGGTCGCCTCGTGGCTCCGTTCAGTGCGGCTCATGTGCGGGCGGCGAAGCGGCTCGCTCGGAGTTAGAGCAGGCCATGCCCCAGCCTCCGAAAATCAGCGCGCTGCTGCCGGTCGAGGTCGAGTTCCAGAAGGAGCGGGCCTCGGGGCTGCGGCGCACGGGCGAGAAGGTGGAGAAGGCCCTGGAGGCGCTGGCTCAGGCGGAGCAGGCGCTGCGAGCCTCGACGGGCGCCGCGCGGGAGTCGAGTCTTGTTCGCTACCGCGAGCGCTACCAGGAGGCCGAGCGTCAGCGCTGGAACCTCATGGTGCAGCGCGAGGCGGTGGGCATGCGCAGCCACCGCGATCTCGATGTCGTCTACCCCATGCCACCGAAGTGGCGGGGCTGAGCGCGCCCGCTCGGGCCCGAGGGCAAGCCGAGCGTTCAGCGCCTCACGCCGCGCTTCGCCAGGCCGCCACGGCGAACAGGGCCCAGCCCGCGAGGAACCCCAGGCCGCCCAGAGGGGTGATGGCGCCCAGGCCGCGCACGCCGGTGAGCGCGAGCGCGTAGAGGCTGCCGGAGAACAGCACGATTCCCACGAGCATCGCGCCCCCCGCGGCCGTCAACAGGGGACTGGGCCGCGAGAGTCCGAGCAGCCCCACCGCGACGAGCGCGAGCGCGTGGTACATGTGGTAGCGGGCCCCTGTCTCGAAGATGACGAGCAGGTCCTGCGAGAGCCGGGCCTTGAGCGCATGCGCGCCGAAAGCGCCCGCCGCCACGGCCAGGAATGCGTTCACCGCCCCGAGGGCCATCCACCACCGCGTCATCGATTGCCTTCCTTCGCGTGTCCGACTGCGGCACGCTACACCGCCACAGGTGGAGCGTCCTGGCCGATGTGCACTCCTCCCCAGGTTGCTCCCGTCCCCCGATGACATCCCCCACGCCACGAACGACCGCTGACATTCCCTTCGAGCTTCGCCCGTCTCCCATCCAGGGACTCGGGGCCTTCGCCACGCGCCGCATCCGCAAGGGCGCGCGCATCATCGAGTACATCGGTGAGCGCATCACCCAGGATGAGGCGGACCGCCGCTACGACGACGAGTCCATGGAGCGCCACCACACGTTCCTCTTCAACCTCGACGCCAAGACGGTGCTGGACGCGGGGAACGTCTTCAACGAGTCGCGCTACATCAACCACTCGTGCGAGCCCAACTGCCAGGCGCTCATCGACAAGAAGCGCATCTACGTCTTCGCGCTGCGCTCCTTGGAGCCGGGCGAGGAGCTGACGTACGACTACGCCTACGAGCGCGGCGAGGACATGGGCCCCGATGCGGAGGCCCTCTATGTCTGCCGCTGCGGCACGCCCTCGTGCCGAGGCACCATCCTGGCGCCGCCCGCGAAGGCACCGGCGCGCAAGAAGAAGCCCGCGACCCGCGCGAAGTCGAAGGTGCGGGGCAAGGACTCCGGCGCGAAGTCGAAGGCGCGTGGCCAGGACTCGCGCGTGAAGAAGACGCAGGCGAAGCGGTCGTCGTCGCCGGGGCGCAAGTCGTCCAAGAAGTCGGCGGGACGCGGGCGTCGCGTCAGCGGCTGAAGTCCGCGCGGTGGGAGGAAGACCCGTGAAAGACATCCTGCGCTTCCTGCTCACCGAGCCTTGTGAGCCTCCCGCCCTCGACGGCGTGGAGGCCTGGTGGCAGCGCCATCGCGCGCTGCTGCCGCGCTTCCCGGACGCGGCGGATCTGGCGTTGGCGGGAGGCTTCAGCGCGGATCGCCTCGGCTATGCGTTCGCGTCGGGCTACCACGCCGCGCATCGTTGCTTGTTCCCCCAACTCCCCGCAGAGCGGCCCACCGCGCTCTGCGCCACCGAGCCGGGGGGCGCGCACCCCAGCGCCATCCAGACGCGGCTCGTCCCTGACGGCGAGGGCTGGCGATTGGAGGGTGAGAAGACCTTCGTCACGCTCGGGACGCGCGCGGAGCTGCTGCTCGTGGTGGCCACCGAGGGGCAGGATGCGCAAGGCCGCAACCGCCTGCGCCTGGTGGCGGTGGACGCGCAGTCTCCGGGGGTCCACGTCGAGGCACTGCCCGAGCTGCCCTTCGTGCCGGAGATTCCCCACGCGGAGCTGCGGCTCGCAAGCGTGCGCGTGTCCGCGTCGGACGTGCTGCCAGGAGACGGATATGCCCGCTACCTCAAGCCGTTCCGCACCGTGGAGGACTGCCACGTCCAGCTCGCGCTCGTGGGCTGGTTGAGCCAACTGGGGCGGCGCCACGGGTGGCCAGAGAGCTTGCGCGAGGAGTTGCTGGCCCTCGCGGTGATGCTGCGAGGAGTCTCCCACGCGGATCCCTCCGCGTCCGAGACCCACGTGGTTCTGGGCGGTGCGTTGGAGCAGGTGCGTCGCACGCTGACGAGCGCCGAGCCGGAGTGGGCGCGCGTGGATGCCGTCACGCGCGAGCGCTGGGAGAGGGATCGGCGGCTGCTCGACGTCGCCGGGAAGGTGCGCGCCAAGCGATTGTCCGCGGCGCGCCAGCGGCTCGCGGGCTCCGCGTCGTCGTCGTCGGAAGAATGAACGAAGGGCCGCGCCTCCCAGGTGGAGGACGCGGCCCTGGGGTGCGACGCGCGACGCGCGGAGGGACTAGTAGCGACCGCCGCCGAGCGCGGAGACGAGCGCGGACAGGACGCGGTTCTCCACGCCCCACACGGCCTTGTTGACGCCCTTGATGCCAGCGCCGCGCAGGTAGTCCGTGAAGTCGTGCAGCGCGGTGGAGCGCTGCATGCGCTCCGTCTTGGCGGCGTAGAGGATGGGCGTGTTGGTCGCGCCCGTGAGGCCCAGGTCGGGACAGGCCTCGGAGAGCTCCTTGGGATCCACGCCCGTGGCGGCGGACAGCATGGCCACGGTGAACTTGTGCACGGGCAGCTCGCGCGCGTTCGGGACCTTCTCCAGCACCTTGGCGCGGTCCTCGGGAGACGTGGCGAGCTGCTCCAGCTTCACCTGCGTCATCGCGAGCAGCTGCTCGTTGGTGATGTGCTTGTTGTCGAGGATGGCGCGGCTGAAGAGGCTCGTCGGCGTGTCACCCTTGATGGTGATGTTGGTGCCCTCCAGGCGCGTCAGCATCTGGTTGATGGCCTTGCCCACCTCGGTGTCCGGCCCACCACGCCATGCCCCCGCCGTGGGCTGAGCCGCGGCCGTCGCGCGCGCGGGCGTGGCGGACTCGAAGCTGCTCTCCTTCACGCGCGAGGCAGCGCTCGTCTGCGCGGCCGCCGCCGTCTGCGCGGAGGACTGCGGCGCGGCGGTGCGCACGGGGGAGGGCGGGATGAAGTTGGGGCGGGGACGAATGGAGCTCATGCGGGGCGGCTCTCCGTACAGGGATTCCGGAATAAGACATTATCGTCAGGGAATGCGTGGAGTTGCGCCGGAGCGCAGCCGGAGCGTGCGTTCCCGTCCGTGCTGGGTATGGTGCGCGCATGCCCCAGCCCTTTCCCTCCGAGTTCGCCGATCTCCTCACGCCCAAGGGGCGCCGCATCCTGGAGGGGAAGGACCGCGCCGTGTGCGGTGTGCTGCTCGACCCGGCTCGGCCCTTCGTGTCGCTCCAGGGCGTCATCGACGCGGGCAAGGCCACGCGATGCCGCGATGCGTTGGACAAGGCGATGCGCGACACGTTGGTGCTGATGGAGGACCCCATCCCCGAGGACTCCATCCAGGGGATGGTGGAGAACTACGAGGAGCGGCTGCCCAAGACGGTGCGGGTGCGCACGGCGCTGATGGAGAACCGTCGCTCGCGCTCGTGGCGCGCGGCGGAGTCGGTGGGGCTCACGGCGATGATGCGCTCGGACACCTACGCGGCCTTCGCGGCGGTGGTGAGCGGGCGGGCGCTGAGCCGACCCTGGGGCATCCAGGTGCTGTGCTACAGCCCGGGGGACTACAGCGGGCCGCACAATGATCATCACCCCGAGGAGCCCGAGGCCCGCGACGGCTACGTGGACATGCACCTCAGCCTCACGCTGCCCGGGGTGGATCATCAGTACCTCGTGTATGCGCAGGACGGGCACTTCTCCGAGATGACCCCGGTGAGCACCGTGGGGGGCATCACGGTGTACCGGCTGCCCTTCTGGCACTACACCACGCCGCTGCTGGCGCGGCGGGGGAAGGAGGCGGACGCGCGGCGTTGGGTGCTGCTCGGCACCTTCCTGGATGCGGCCCCGGGGGCGCGCGCCTCCAAGGTGATCCACCCAGCGGGGGCCAGGACGCCCGCCTAGGGAGCGTCGGTTGGGAGTGGCGGAGGGGCCGGACGGGGTTAGCGTGGGACGCCCATGAGCCCCACCGATACCGACGCCCTGGCCACCGACCTCCTGCAGTACATCGACGCCTCTCCCACGCCGTATCACGCCGTGCGCGAGACGGCGCGCCGCCTCACCGAGGCCGGCTACCGCCCGCTGGACGAGCGAGAGAGCTGGTCACTCAAGGCCGGCGACCGCTTCTTCGTCGTGCGCGGAGACACCAGCATCGCCGCCTTCCACGTGGGCTCGCGTCCGGTGGATCAGGTCGGCTTCCGGCTGGTGGGCGCGCACACGGACTCGCCCAACCTGCGGCTGAAGCCGAACGCGCAGGTGTCTCGCCACGGCTATCAGCAGCTCGGCGTGGAGATCTACGGCGGGGTCCTGCTGCACACGTGGACGGACCGAGACCTGTCGCTGGCCGGTCGCGTGGTCGTCCTGGAGAACGGCCGTCCGCGGCACCACCTGGTGGACTTCCGCCGCCCGCTGCTGCGCGTGCCCAACCTGGCCATCCACCTCAACCGCGGCGTCAACACGGACGGGCTCAAGCTCAACGCCCAGGATCACATGGTGCCGGTGCTCGGCCTGGAGCGCTCCGGTGAGGTCGAGCTGCGCGGACTGCTCACCGAGGAGCTGGCGCGAGCCGGCGTGAAGGTGAGCGGCGAAGACATCCTCGGCTATGACCTGTGCCTGTACGACGTGCAGCCCTCCACCCGCTCGGGCGCGCATGGCGAGTTCCTCCACGCGGCCCGCCTGGACAACCTGGCGAGCTGCCACGCGAGCCTCTCCGCGCTCCTCGCCGACTCGGGCCCTCGCGAGGCCACGTGCGGCGTGGTGCTGTATGACCACGAGGAGTGCGGCAGCCGGAGCGCGCAGGGCGCGGCGTCTCCGTTCCTGAAGGACGTGCTGGAGCGCATCGTGCTCACGCACTCGGACGGGAAGGCGGACGCGCTGCTCCGGGCCATCCGGCACTCGTTCCTGGTGAGCGCGGACATGGCGCACGCGGTGCACCCCAACTACGCCTCGCTGCACGAGCCCAAGCACCATCCGCTCCTGGGCGGTGGGCCGGTCATCAAGTCCAACGTGAACCAGTCCTACGCGACCGACGGCGAGTCGTGGGCGCACTTCGCGGCGCTGTGCCGCGAGGCGGGCGTGAAGCCCCAGCACTTCGTCACGCGCACGGACCTGGGCTGTGGCAGCACCATCGGGCCCATCACCTCTGGACAGTTGGGCATCCGCACGGTGGACGTGGGCAACCCCATGCTGTCCATGCACTCCATCCGCGAGATGGCGGCGGCTTCGGACGTGCACGCGATGGTGTCCGTGCTGCGCCGCTTGTTCGCGTGAGTCGCTGAAAAATGACGAGGCGGGCACCGGCTGGTTGGCCGGGCCCGCCTCGGGGAACTACGACAGGAAGACTAGTTCACGCCGACCGCGGTCCAGGCGTCCTTCACCTTCTGGACCTCGGTGGAGTTCGCGCCGTACAGGTCCGTGGCCGCCTTCACCGTGGCCTCGCGGGCCTGGGCGAACGTCGTCTTCGGGGTCATGTACGTGGTCAGCGCGCGGCCGAAGACCTTGAGGCCCTTCTCCATGCCGATGCCGTCCTTCACTTCCAGGCCGGACGTGCGGTTCTTGCCGCCCTCGACGAGCAGGTAGAAGGCGTTGTTGGCGATACCGCTGGAGCCGTGCACCTCCGTCTGCTTCGGGTAGTTCTTGTAGTTGTCGATCGAGTACCCGTCCTTGGTCGGGTCGTTCATGTAGCGCAGGCCGTCGTTCGGGTCGCCGTTGTTCGGCGTCCAGGCAGCCTCGCCCACCGTCCAGTTGGCCTTCACGCCCGGGTTCTTCTGCGCGGCGTACCACTCCACGCCCGTGCCCATGATGTCGCTCATGGCCTCGTTCAGGCCACCGGACTCGCCGCTGTACACCAGGCCGGCGGTGCGCTCGGTCAGGCCGTGGGTGATCTCATGGCCCGCGATGTCGAGCGTGGTGAGCGGGCCGGCATCCTTGCCGTCGCCGTCGCCGTAGCTCATCTTCTCGCCGTCCCAGTACGCGTTCACGTAGTTGTTGCTCACGTGGACGTACGAGTTCAGCTTCTCACCCGCGCCGTCGATCGAGTCGCGGCCGAGGATGTTCTTGTAGAAGTCGTACGTCATCTCGGCGCCGTAGTGGGCGTCGACAGCGGCCTTGGCGCGCGTCGGGTCCGTGGTCTCGCCCCAGACGTTGTTGCCGTCGACGAACTTCGTCTGGCCGGACGCGCGCTCCTTGTTGCCGGCGTCGTACGTCGAGATGCCCTTGCCGCGGGTCGAGTCGTCGAGGCTGTAGGTGCCGTCCGCGTTCTTGGTGGTGCCCAGGTCGACCTTGCCGCTGTACATCGTGGTGTCGTCGGCCTTGCCCGTGCCGCCCGGCGTGCCCGGGTCCGTCGGGGTGGTGGGCTTCTTGCCCGTGGCCGTCAGGCTCCACTTGTTGAGCGTGCCCGTGTCGCGCTTGGCCTTGTCCTCGACCGTCAGCGTCCACTCGCCCTTGGTCTTCTCACCCGTGAAGGCGGACAGGTCGAAGTCCTGCTTCACGTTGTCCGCGCTGCCACCCGAGCGGCTGAGCACCGTGGCCGTCTTGCCCGAGGGGCTGGTCAGCGTGATGTTCAGGTCGCCGCGGTAGGTGTGGTCGATGTCCAGCGACAGCTTGAGCTTGTCGATGGCGACGTCGTCCGTCAGGGTCACCTTGGAGGAGACCTTGCCCATGTCCGGGATGGCCGCCTTGGGGGCCGCCGAGCCCGTCACCTGCACCGGCGTGGTGGACGGGTCCGTGGCGCCGGCCGCCTTCGCCTTGGCCGAGCGCGAGAAGCCGTCGATCTGGTTGAAGCTCTCGAAGACCTTCCCGGTGTTCGCGTCCACCAGGTAGTTCATCTTGCGGGGGTCCTTCTGACCCTCGACCTGGGTGATCTCCACGCGGTAGGCGGAGTGATACTCACCGGCCTTGTCCTGGTAGATCACGCGCTCGGCGGCCGGCTGCTTGTCCGGCTTGGCGCCGAAGTCCTTGCGAGCGACCTCGATGGCCTGCTGCGGCGACAGCGCGGGCTTCTGGCTGCCCAGGCCGGCGGGGATGGGGTTCTGGTTGCCGGTGACGCTGGAGACCTTGCCGTCCTTGTCCAGGTGGGAGATCAGCTGCTCGCCGAAGACCTTCACGCCCTCGTGCATGCGGTCCAGGCGGACGTGGGTCATGCCCAGCTCGTCGCGGTCCACGCTCTTGGGGGACAGCGTGGCGCCGGAGCGGTTGGCCATCAGCGTCTGCGCGGTCTGCGGCGGGGTCAGGTAGGCCAGCGAGGTCTGGATGGCCGACTGGGCCTCCTTGCTGTCCAGGGCGAGCCGGCCCACCTTGGGCTGCGCGGCCAGCGGCGTCAGGGTCTGCTCGGCGCGCGCCAGCTCCGACGGGCGCGTGGAAGCGCTGAACCCATCCTTGGTCACCATCGGCTTCGCCGCGGGCTTCGCGGTGTTGGTGGCCTTGGCGTCAGCGGCGGTGGTGGGGCGGAGGGTGGGCGACTTCGGGCTGTCGGTTCGGCGGATGGACATGGTGGGGCGCTCGCGACGGCAGGGTGAATGTAGAGTTATCGGGACAGCGGTCCGCGAGTTTCCACCGGATTGACAAAAGAATCAGGGGAGCCGTGCGATTCCAGTGAAGCTGTTGTGTGTTTGCGGCTTATTCTTGATTTAAGGGTGAATTGAGGCCCTGACGCGGGGGCTGAAACATGTATCAGCCCGGCGTGAGACAGGGTTTTTCACCCGCGCGATGGTCGGAAAGCACGGCGCGTCCGGGCGAATTTCGCAGAAATCCCGCGATAAATCGGGCCCGCGGTGGATCAGCCCGGGTCGCTAGTTGAGGTACGTCTTGGGCGGGCGGCGCGCCGTGGGGGCGGTGGCGGCGGGCGGCGTGCGGTGCTGGATCCACCGTCCAATGACGTCCAGCAGGCCATCGAAGGTGTCGCGCAGCGCCCAGGCGCGATCATCGGCCTCGGTGAGCACCTCGCAGCGGCGGAGTCCTTCGCGCAGGGCGCCCTGGACGCCCGGGCAGTCCTGGCGCTCGTCGATGAGCTGCTCGGCGGTGCCGCAATAGAGGCGGTAGCAGCCGTCCACGTCGCCGCGGTTGTACGCGGGCGCGCCCATGTTGATGGTCTGCCCCAGGGTGGTGGCGACGGCCTCCACGGCGTCGGGCGGGCAGCCAGACAGCAGGCCCACGGGGTGGTGGGGCACCTGGCGGACCCGGCGCACGCGCTTGCGCGAGGTCTCCAAGGCGGACAGGGGCAGGCTGTCCTCGCCGAGCAGGAGGGGCGAGGCATAGCGCGCGGGAATCACCAACCCCAGCGCGCGCCCGTTCGCCACCGCCGCGGTGGCCACGCCCACCACGTCGCCGCGGGCGTCCAGGACAGGGCCTCCCGAGGTCTCCTCGGGGAGGGTGTGGGTCAATTCCAGGAGCGTGAGCCAGTCACCGAGGACCTGGACGGCGCGGACCTCGAGCGTGCGGGCCTCGGGGGGCGCCCCGGCCACCGCGCACAGGATGACGAGCGGGTCCCCCTCGGCGGGCAGCGGGCCCTGGCCCAGCGCGAGCGCGGGCACCCGCAGGGCCGTGGGCAGGCGGAGCACGGCGAGGTCCCGGCGCTCATCCACCGCGATGATCCGCGGGACCTCGTCGCGCGCACCATCTGGAAGGCAGGCCATGATGACGCGCGCGCCGGCCACCGCGTGCAGGCTGGTGATGAGGTGCCCGGACTGCGATGCGACGAAGCCGGTGGCGGGATGCCCATCCACATCCAACAGCACCACGGAGGCGCTCGCGCGCAGGAGCACCTCCCGAGCCAGGGTCTTGGACGCGGCCTCGGGCATGGGGGCCTCCCGTGACAGGACGGCGAGAAGGGCTCGGCAGCCGGAGCCCGAAGGGTTTGTAGCAGGGCCCGGAGTTGCCTGCTCCATCAGCGGGGGCCGCGGGCCCTCGAGTGCTTGCCATGACACTTGCCCTTGGCTCGGAAGTGTCGGCTCGTTAAACGTCCGCCCCGAATGCACAAGACCCACCTCGTCGGCGCTCGCACCCACAACCTCCAGGGGCTCTCGGTGGACCTCGCCGAGGGCGAGTTCGTCTGCATCACCGGCGTCTCGGGAGCCGGCAAGTCGAGCCTCGCGCTGGACACCCTCTATGCGGAGGGGCAGCGGCGGTTCGTGGAGAGCTTCAGCCCCTACGCGCGGCAGTTCCTGGAGCGCCTGGAGCGGCCGCCCATGGACGCGCTGGAGCCGGTGGCGGCGGGCGTCGCGGTGGATCGCCGCGCGCCGGTGAAGAGTTCGCGCTCCACGGTGGCCACGCTCGCGGACGTGGAGCCGTACCTGTCCGCCCTGTTCACGCGCGAGGCCATGCCCGTGTGTCCGGACTGCGGCGAGGTGGCCGTGCGCACCGATGCCCGCGTGGCCGCCACCGCCGCGCTGACCGCGCATCCGGATGTGCAGGCGGTGCTCACCTTCCCGCTGCGCATCCCCGACACCGCGGCGTTCCTCGACGCGCGCACCCGACTGCTCAAGGACGGCTATCACCGGCTCGTGGTGCAAGGCGAGGTGCGCGAGCTGGAGTCGCTGCGTCCGGCCGAGGCGACGGACGCGACGGGCGTGGCGCAGGTGGTGGTGGACCGCGTGAAGCTGTCGAGCGGCAACCTCTCACGCGTCACCCAGGCGCTGGAGGATGCGTGGGCTCGCGCTGACGGCGATGCGTGGCTCCTCGTTCCAGAGGTGCCCCCACGACGGCTGCGGCGGGGCCTGGTGTGTCCGCGCTGTGCTCGCGAGTTCGAGCCCGCGCGCCCCGGTCTCTTCAGCTACCAGAGCCCGGTGGGGGCGTGCGCGCCTTGCAAGGGATTCGGTCGCATCATCGGCATCGACTGGGCCAAGGTGATTCCCAACCCCGCGCTGAGCCTGTCTCAGGGGGCCATCCGCCCGTGGACCGGCGCCTCCAGCGAGTGGGAGCGGACCATGCTCCAGCGCTGGTGCCACGCGCGCCACATCCCCTGGGACAAGCCCTGGGGCGAGCTGACGGCCGCGCAGCGCGAGTTGGTGTTGGAGGGCGAGGGCGACTACCGCGATGGCAAGGCCTACCCCGGCGTGCGCGCGTGGTTCCGCTGGATGGAGAGCCGCACGTACAAGATGCACGTGCGCGTGCTGCTGGCGCGCTACCGGGCCTATACGTTGTGCGAGAGCTGCCACGGCGGGCGTCTCAACGCGCAGGCGCGTGCCTGGCGCGTGGGTGGGATTGATCTCCCGGCGTGGCATGGATTGGAGCTGGCCGAGGCGCTGGCGCGGCTGGAGGCGCTGCGCACCACCACGGGGCAAGGCGAGCTGGCGCGACGCGAGCTGTCTGGGCGTCTTCGCTACTTGCAGCGCGTGGGCCTGGGCTACCTCACGTTGGACCGGCCCGCGCGCACGCTGTCCGGTGGCGAGGCGCAGCGCGTGTCGCTGACGGCGGCGCTGGGCACCTCGCTCACCGGCGCGCTCTTCGTGCTGGATGAGCCCACCGTGGGCCTGCACCCCGGAGATGTGCCGCCGCTCACCGAGGCCATCACGGAGCTGGCGGACCGAGGCAACATCGCGCTCGTCCTCGAGCATGACCCGTGGGTCATCCGCTCCGCGCACCGGGTGTTGGAGCTGGGGCCGGGCGCGGGCCGGCAGGGCGGACGTCTGTGTTTCGACGGCCCTCCGGAGGCGCTGGCGAAGAAGAAGGACCTGCCCACCGGACGGATGCTCGCGGAGTCGAGCGTGACGCCGCGCACGCCCCGCGAGCGCAAGGGCGAGCTGGTGGTGAAGGGCGCGCGCGAGCACAACCTGAAGGACGTGTCCGTGCGCGTGCCGCTGGGCGTGCTGTGCGCCATCACCGGGCCGAGCGGCTCGGGCAAGAGCACGCTGATGGACGAGATTGTCTATCGGCACCTGGCGCGCCGGCTGGGCGAGAAGGACGTGGAGGCCGCGGGCGCGGTGGCTGCCGTGGAAGGCGCCGAGGCGGTGAAGGCCATCACCTTCGTGGATCAGTCTCCGCTGGGGCGCACGTCGCGCGGCAACGCGGCCACGTACACCAAGGCCTGGGACCGGCTGCGCGAGCGCTTCGCCTCCGAGCCCGAGGCCGAGGTGCGAGGTCTCACGGCGGCGCACTTCTCCTTCAACGTGGACAAGGGCCGCTGCGAGGCGTGCGCGGGCGAGGGCTACGAGACGGTGGAGATGCAGTTCCTCGCGGACGTCGCCCTGCTGTGCGCGACGTGCCGGGGCCGGCGCTTCAAGGAAGAGGTGCTCGCCGTTCGCCACCAGGGCTTCAGCGTCGCGCAGGTGCTGGAGATGACGGTGGACGAGGTGCTGAGGCACTTCGGTGACGACTCGGCGCTGCAGCGCACGCTGGGGCCCGCGCAGCGCCTGGGCCTGGGCTATCTGCCGCTGGGCCAGCCGCTGTCCACCCTGTCCGGTGGTGAGGCGCAGCGGCTGAAGCTGGCGCGCGCGCTCGCGAGTCCCGCGCAAGGAACGCTGTTCCTCATCGATGAGCCGAGCGCGGGCCTGCATGCCGAGGACGTGCGCCACGTGCTCGCCGCGCTCCACGCGCTGGTGGACAAGGGCGGCAGCGTCATCGTGGTGGACCATGACGTCGCGGTGATGCGCGGCTCGGATTGGATCATCGACCTGGGGCCGGGAGGCGGACGCGACGGCGGACGGCTCGTGGCCGAGGGCACCCCCGCGGAGGTCGCCAAGGCGCGGGGCAGTGCCACCGCCGCCGCGCTTCGGGATGAGGGACGTCCCACTCCGCGCGGCGCGAAGGCTCGGCGTCCGGGCACGGAGGTCGCGGCCATCGAGGTGGAGCATGCGCGCGAGCACAACCTCAAGGATGTCTCGTGCCGGATCCCCCTGGGGAAGATGACCGTCGTCACGGGGCCGAGCGGCTCGGGCAAGAGTTCGCTCGCGTTCGACGTGGTGTTCGCCGAGGGACAGCGGCGCTTCCTGGAGACGCTCACGCCCTACGCGCGCCAGTTCCTCCCCACGCTGCCGCGCCCGGACGTCGAGCGGATCAGCAGCATCCCGCCCACCGTGGCGCTGGAGCAGCGCACCTCGCGCGCGGGCGGCACGAGCACCGTGGCCACCGTCACCGAGGTCGCGCACTACCTGCGCCTGCTCTTCGCCAAGCTGGGCGCGCCGCACTGTCCAGTGGATGACACGCCCATCGGCGCCACCACGCCCGAGGCGCTGTATGCCCAGGTGTTGGCGATGAAGGGCGACGGCACGGTGCTCGCTCCGGCGGTGCGCTCGCGCAAGGGGACCTACCTGGATGTCTTCACCGCCGCCGCGCGGGCGGGCATCACCACGGCCATCGTGGATGGGCAGCTCGCGTCCACGGATGATCCGCCGCGACTGGCCAAGACGCGCGAGCACGACATCGACCTGGTCATGTATGAGGGCCGGCTCTCGAAGCTGCCGCGCGAGCGGTTCGAGCAGACGCTCGTGTGGGGGCAGAGTGCCCTCAAGGTGCGCAACGCCCAGGGTGAGACGCTCCTGTCCAGCGAGCGCACGTGTCCGCGCTGCGGCACGGCGGTGCCGGAGTTGGATCCACGCTGGTTCTCCTTCAACACCAAGCAGGGGCGCTGTGAGGCGTGCGAAGGCACGGGCGTCCAGGGTGGCCCCACGGCGGTGGCCGAAGGCGAGGTGGCGCCGTGCCGCGATTGCGGAGGCAGCCGGTTGGCCCCCGTGCCGCGTGGCGTGCGGTTGGAGGGCGCGCGCTACCACGAGGTGGTCCAGGCCTCCGTCGCCGCGATGCTCCCGCGCGTGCGTGCGTGGAAGTTCAAGGGCGACCGCGCCCTGATTGGTGAGCCGTCTCGACTGGAGCTGCTGCGTCGCTTGGAGTTCCTGGAGCGCGTGGGCCTGGGCTACCTGTCGTTGGATCGCAACGCGTCCACGCTCTCCGGTGGAGAGATGCAGCGGCTGCGCTTGTCCGCGCAGCTCGGCGCCGGTCTCACTGGCGCCATGTATGTGCTGGACGAGCCCACCATCGGCTTGCATCCGCGCGACACGCATCTCCTCCTCGCGAACCTGCGTGCGTTGGTGGACACCGGCTCCACGGTGCTGGTGGTGGAGCACGACGCGGACACCATCCGCGCCGCGGATCACCTGCTCGACCTGGGGCCCACCGGGGGGCGAGGCGGTGGCCACATCCTGGCGGAGGGTGCACCGGAGGATGTGCTCGAGAGTGGCTCGCCGACCGCTCTGGCGCTGCGGGCCGCGCGCGTGCGTCCGCCCTCTGGACGCGGCGAGCCCACGCAGTGGCTGGAGCTCACCGGTGCGCGCGCCAACAACCTTCAGCGCGTGGACCTGCGGTTGCCCGTGGGTCGGCTCAACGTCGTCTCGGGTGTGTCGGGCTCCGGCAAGAGCACGTTGATCCGCCAGGTGCTGTATCCGGCGCTGCGCGAGAAGCTGGGGCTCGTCACCGGCAAGCCCGGTGCGTTCGATGCCCTGCGCGGTGCCGAGGCGGTGAAGCGGGTGTTGTCGGTGGATCAGTCACCCATCGGTCGCACGCCGCGCTCGGTGCCGGCCACGTTCCTGGGCCTCTGGGACGAGCTTCGTCGCGCCTTCGCCGCCACGCCCGAAGCGAAGATTCGTGGCTTCACCGCCGCGCGCTTCTCCTTCAACACCGCGAGCGGCGGACGGTGCCCGGTGTGCGAGGGGCAGGGCGCCATCTCCCATGAGATGTCCTTCCTGCCGGACGTCGTCACGCCGTGCGAGGCCTGCGGCGGTGCGCGCTTCGACGCGGCCACGTTGGAGGTTCGCTACCACGGCCTCTCCGTGGGCGACGTGCTGCGGCTGTCCGCGGATGAGGCCAAGGATGTCTTCCATGCCATCCCGAAGGTGGCCGCGCCGCTGGCGTGTCTGTCTGACCTGGGCGTGGGGTATCTGCAGTTGGGGCAGGGCTCCAACACGCTCTCCGGCGGTGAGGCGCAGCGCTTGAAGCTGGCCGCCGAGCTGACCGCGAGCTCTCGCCACGAGCCCACGTTGTATGTGTTGGATGAGCCCACCACGGGCCTGCATGTGGGCGACGTGGAGAAGCTCATCACCTTCATGGGCCGGCTGGTGGACCGCGGCGACACGCTCGTCGTCATCGAGCACCACCCCTCCGTCATCGCCGCGGCGGACCACGTCGTCGAGCTGGGGCCGGAAGGCGGCGAGGCCGGGGGGCGCATCGTCGCCACGGGGACGCCGCGCGAGGTGGGGAAGCTCAAGACACCGACGGGGCGGGTGCTCAAGACGCTCTTCTCCGCGGAGTCGCCGCGCGCGCGCTCGGATGGTCGGTGAAATGTGGCGGCGCATGCGGCATCCTGGGCCGCCATGAAGACTCCCTTCCTCATCACTGTCGCCGCGGTGGCCGCGCTGTCCACGGCCGCCTCCGCGGGTGCCCCCGAGAAGAAAGTCATGTCCTTCCACGAACTGTCCGCCAATCGACTGAACGGCACGCCCGAGAAGCTCTCCTCGTACCAGGGCAAGGTCGTCCTCGTCGTCAACACCGCGTCCGAGTGCGGCTACACGCCGCAGTACGCGGGCCTGGAGAAGCTCTACGAGAGCTACAAGGACAAGGGCGTCGTCATCCTCGGCTTCCCGTCCAATGACTTCGGAGGCCAGGAGCCGGGCTCGTCCGAGCAGATCGCCAAGTTCTGCGAGCTGCGCTTCAAGGTCACCTTCCCCATGTTCGAGAAGGTGAAGACGAAGGGCGACGGCCAGTCCCCCGTCTACGAGTTCCTCGCCCGCGACCACGGCGCGCCCAAGTGGAACTTCCACAAGTACGTGGTGGGCAAGGACGGCAAGGTGAAGGCGGCCTTCCCCAGCGCCATCACGCCGGACAGCGCCGAGCTGAAGGCCGCGCTCGACAGCGCGCTCGCCGCCAAGTAGCGCTCGAGGTCGCGCTGCAAGGCCTGACTCGCCGCCGCGCCCCTGGGACGCGGCGGCGTCAGGCATGTCGCTAGTAGCGAAGGCCGAACATGATGGGGATGTACTCACCGTTCGCGCGCTTCGTCGAGCCGTCCTGCGCGGTGAATTTCGGTCCGAAGATGTAGTGGTAGCGGCCCTCCACGTACAAACGCAGCGGCCCGTAGATGCGCAGCGTGACGCCCACGCCGCCATTGAGCCCGAAGTCCGTGGAGCTGCGCGAGCCGACCACTTGCGTGACGGCCACGGGCTCGGCTGAGCACACCAGGAGCCAGGGGTCGCAGAACGGGACGAGCCCCACGCCGTCCACCCGGTTGAGCTGCACCTGGCGGTAGTAGATGCCCGGGCCGCCAATGGCATACACGCCCACGGGCCGCGCATGCATCACGTCCACCACCGCGTCGAGCGCGCCGTATTGCATGGTGTGGTCGCCGTCGAGGCCCGTGGTGTTGAGCACGTCGTTCTTCAAGCCGTAGGACGTGTAGACGTATTCGACCTCCACGCCCAGGCGCGGCAGGAACTTGAAGCCCGCGCCGAGCTGGAAGCCGCCGCCCACCTGGAAGTGGTCCGCGGAGTCCGCGAGCGGGAAGGACACGCCGCCGCCCACGTTGAACATGAATCGCTGCGTCGGGTACAGGTCCTCCTCCGTGAAGCCCGAGGTGGAGGACGCCGCGGTGGAGCCCTCGGAGGGAGAGGCCGCCAGGGCAGGTGCCGCGAGCGCCAAGAGACCGAGAGGCAGCAGGCGCGTGAGTCGCATGGGATGCTCCTTGGTTTGACGTGACGGACCCGCTCCCGCGGGCTCGATGAGGCACGCAGGGCGCTCGCCGCCCTTGCGCCGGGAAGGATGGGGGCCGCCCGCGAGGTCGCCCACCGCCCTCGGGGGAGTGCCGGACGGGGAGGCGGGGCGTCGCGCGAACGGGCCGAGCCCCTGGCTTCGTTCACTGGCAGGCGTCTGCCTGCGCCCACGGGGATGCTCGGCGGGCCCTGGCCCGATGCGCAGCTTGCGCCCGCCCATGGCGACTCATATCCGGAGCCCGCGCCTCGTGCTCGGTGTGGTGCTCGCGCTGGGGCTGGCGGCGTGCGCGTCCGTGCAGCCTCCTCGTTCCGAGCTGGCCGAGCGGGTGGGGCGCTCGGACCTGTCCGTGGGCGTGCTGCGCACGCGGGTGCGAGACCTGGCGCGCCGCTTCTCCGGGCTCATCGAGGCGATGGCGGATGGCCTCGCCGAACGCTCGGACTCACCCGAGGTGGCGCGGGCGATGCTCACGTTCAAGGCGAACGCGGTGCCCGCCATGCAGGGCGCGCTGTTCCATGCGGATCCCGTGGCGGCCTTGGTGGATGCCTGGGCCTTGCTCGCGCAGTTGGAGGACGCGCTGCCTGCGTGGGCGGATCGCGCCCCGCCTGAACTCCTCGCCCAGGCCACGCGCTCGCTGAAGGACATGGAGGCGCAGGTCGAGGCCCAGTGGCGGGAGGTCACCGGCCGTTCGGATGTCTCGCCCGCGCGCGCGCATGTGCACGCGTGGGCCCAGGCACATCCGCTCACGGGGCCGCTCGTCACGCGCGAGTCCACCGCGTCGCTGCTCGCCGCCGTCGCGGACGTCTCCGGCGGAGGCCTACTCCAGAGCGCGGCCGGGCTCGTCGAGGACACGCAAGAGCTCACCGCGCGCGTGGACCTCTACGCCGCGAGCCTGCCGCGTCAGGCGCGATGGCAGGCGGAGTTGGTGGCGGTGGACGCGCTGGAGTCGCCCGCGCTGCGCACCTCCGTCTCCGAGCTGTCGCGCACGGTGGACATCCTCGCCAGCATGGGGGAGCGGATGGCGGACCTGCCCGCCCTGGTGGATCGCGAGCGCGTCGCCGTGACGGCGGCGGTCGACCGCGAGCGCGTGGCGCTCCAGGAGTTCCTCACCGGGGAGCGGCAAGCGGTGCTCGCGGACCTGAGCGGTGAGCGCGTCGCCATCATGGTGGGGCTGCACAGCGAGCGCGTGGCGACGCTGGAGCAACTCGACGGAGTGGGACGCGGGTGGGTGGAGCAGTCGTTCGCGAGCGCCACGCGGTTGGTGGATCGCGTCTTCTTGTGGCTGTTCGCGCTCGTGGGGCTGGGCCTCGCCGGTGGCTTCGTGGTGGGGCTCGTGCTCGTGCGCGCGTGGCGTCAGGCGGGGCGACACCAGGGCTGAGTGGCTCGCCTGTCCATCCCCGGACGCTGGAGCGGAGGTCCGCTCGCGTGCCTGGCTCCTGGCGGTCGCACTGGTGGGAGGGGCGGGCAGGGCACGCGGGGCCTCTTCGTGAGGCGGGTCGCTTGTCGGTGCCTGACGCGAGCCCAACCATGAAGCATGCCGCCCCCTGGGGCGCGATTCCCGATGACGACGAGGTGAGCCATGGCCCTGCACAGCAAGGACGAAGCGGAGCACGCGGAGTTCGATGACGTCTATGCGTCCACGGACCTGTCCGTCGCGATGCCCAAGTACCGCATGCCGGACGATGAGCACAGCGCCGCGCATGCCTACGCCGTCGTGCACGACGAGCTGATGCTGGACGGCAACTCCCGTCAGAATCTGGCCACGTTCTGCCAGACGTGGAGCGAGCCGGAAGTCCACAAGCTCATGGACGAGTGCCTCGACAAGAACATGATCGACAAGGACGAGTACCCGCAGACCGCGGAGATTGAAACGCGCTGCGTGAACATGCTCGCCGACTTGTGGCACTCGCCGGAGGCCGCGAACGCGATGGGCTGCTCCACCACGGGCTCCAGCGAGGCGGCGATGCTGGGCGGCCTCGCGATGAAGTGGCGTTGGCGCAAGCGCCGCGAGGCGGAGGGCAAGCCCACCGACAAGCCCAACCTCATCTGCGGCCCGGTGCAGATCTGCTGGCACAAGTTCGCGCGCTACTTCGACGTGGAGCTGCGCGAGGTGCCCATGGCGCACGGCCGGATGATGCTGTCGCCCGAGGAGGTGCTGAAGCGCTGCGACGAGAACACCATCGGTGTGGTGCCCACGCTCGGGTTGACCTTCACGCTCCAGTACGAGCCTGTCGAGGCCATCAGCCAGGCGCTCGATGATCTCCAGAAGCGCACGGGCCTGGACATCCCCATCCACGTGGATGCGGCCAGCGGCGGCTTCCTCGCGCCCTTCATCCACAAGGATGTCGTCTGGGACTTTCAGCTCCCGCGCGTGAAGTCCATCAACACGTCGGGCCACAAGTTCGGCCTGACGCCGCTGGGATGCGGGTGGGTCGTCTGGCGCGACCGCGTGGACCTGCCGCAGGAACTCATCTTCTGGGTGAACTACCTGGGCGGGAACATGCCGACCTTCGCGCTCAACTTCTCGCGGCCCGGCGGGCAGATCGTCATCCAGTACTACAACTTCCTGCGCCTGGGCCGTGAGGGCTACCGCAAGGTGCAGCAGTCGTGCGCGGACGTGGGCCAGTACCTCGCGCGGGAGATCGCCAAGGCCGGTCCGTTCGAGATCGTCTACGACGGCAAGGGCGGCATCCCGGGCGTGTGCTGGAAGCTGAAGGATGGCGCCAAGCCGGGCTACACCTTGTTCGACCTGGCGGACCGGCTGCGTGAGCGCGGCTGGCAGGTGCCCGCGTACTCACTGCCCAAGGACTGCCAGGACATTGTCGTGCAGCGCATCCTCGTGCGCCACGGCGTCAGCATGGACCTGGCGAGCATGCTGATGAACGACATCCGGACCAGCCTGGAGTTCCTCCGCAAGCACCCGGTGGCCAAGTCGCTGTCCGCGGCCGAGGGCTCGGGCTACCACCACTGAGTCACGGGGCGGGGGGGACGGCGCGCTCAGTCGTCCCCCCCGCGCTCCGCCTTCCACGGGAGCTTCATGTCTCGGCCGTTGCCCGCGCGCGCGAGTGCCAGCGCCAGCCGCGCTCGCTTCTGGGCGGGCAGCTCCTTGGCCAGCGCCGCGTACAGGTCGCGGTCCATCGCGAGAATCTGCGCGCGCGCCTCGAAGGCTCGCTGGGCCGCGGCGTCGGCCTGAGCCAGCGCTGCGTTGTCGCCCTGGGCCGCGAGGATGAGCGTGCGCGCGGCCTCGCGCACCTGCTCGCGCAAGGGCCGGCGCTTCTCATCGAAGCGTCGCAGCGTGTCCTCCACCTTCAGCGCTTGGGCGTTGTCCAACTCCAGCGCGTCCGTCAGCTCCAGCACGCGACGCAGCCGGCTGCGCTGCTCGGAGCGCTCCAGTCGCTCCGCGCGGCGTTCTTCACGCCGCTCCTCGCGTGGGGTCGCCATCGGCGCCTGGGCCCAGACCATCGTCGGCAGCAGCACCGTCGCCGCCAGCACCACGCCTCTCATCGTCGTCCTCACAGCGTCTCTCCCATGTCCAGGTCCAGGCTGCCGTCCTCGTCGTCCCAGGGCAGGCCGTCGTCGGTCTCCAGCTCGTCGGTCAGCGGTTCCAGGCCCGCCCAGGCCTCGAAGTCCGCCACCGTCTGCGTATCCACCGGCTGCGCCGGCGAAGTGGCCTCCACCGGAGGCGTGGGCACCACCGGCCGAGGCGCCAGCGGCGAGTGGCCCGTGACGGCGAGCATCAGTGCCACGCCCGCCGCCGCGGCCATGAGTCCTCCCGCCGCGCGTCGCCATCCGTCCCGGCGTGAGCGCTCGCGTCGCCACGCGGCCTGGGTCCGTGCGGGCAGGGCCTCCCACTCGCGCGCCTCGGCGGGGCTGCGCGCCGGGAGCGCGACCAGGCCCAGCACTTGGGCGGCCTCGGCGGCTTCGGCGCGGCAGGCGGCGCACGTCTCCAGGTGCGCGCGCACCTGCGCGGCCTCCTCGCCTTCCAGCGCTCCCGCCGCGTGGAGGCTCAATCGTTCCTCGTACTCCGCGCACGCACCCATCACGCGCTCCCCTCGTTCAGCTCCGTCACGCTCGCGCGCAGGCGCTTCACCGCGTGGTGGAACTGCACCTTCGCATTGTTCTCGGTGATGCCCAGCGTCTCGGCGATGTCCTTGAACGGCAGCTCCCCGTCCACTCGCAACGTCAGGACCTCGCGTTGGCGGTGGGGCAGGGTGAGCACCGCCGCGCGCACCCGCCGCGCCCGCTCGGCGCGCTCGAGCGCCTCGTGCGCGCCCTCCGTGCCGTCCGCGGCCACGTCATCCGCCACCGCCTCCACCAGCACCGGGCGCCAGCGCAGTCCCTGGCGCGCGTGGTTCTTCGCCAGGTTGAGCGTCACGCGCACCAGCCACGCGCGGAACGGCGCGGACGTGAGCGGCGTGAAGCGGGCGAACACCCGACGCGAGGCCTCCAGCGCGCGAAGGAACGCCTGCTGCGCCAGGTCCGAGGCGTCCTCCGGGCGCGTCACATAGCGGCGCACCAGCGAGAGGACGAGCGTGCGGTGCCGCTCCACCAGCCGGCCGAACGCGGCCGAATCCCCCGCCAGGAAGGCCTCACACAGGGCTTCGTCGGAGGGCGGGTCCACCCGTCCTCCCGCCACTGCCGCCAGCCCTGGGTGTGTGCCACTCACGCCGCCTTCAACCCGCCATGGGGGCAAAAGGTTATTTCCGCTGCATTTCCGCGCCGCCCGAGCGCCGGAGAGTGGCCACTGTCGCACGTTGGCTCGGACTGGAAGGCAGGGTGATTGCCGCCTGTCCGGACGCTCGGGGACACTCCGGCGGACCCTCGCTGGACCCGAGGAGGGGGCATGGATGCCAGAGGGACAGGCTCACGCATCAAGGGAGGCGTGCTCGTCTCCCGGCTGAACATGCTGCGCCAACTGGGAGGACAGGCCCGCGTGGATGAGGTGCTCCGCCGCCTCCCCCCGGAGGACCAGGCCATCCTGCGCACGCTCCTCGTGCCCGCGGCGTGGTACCCGCTGTCGCTGAACCTGCGCCTGGACGCGACCATCGCCGAGGTGGTGTCACCCGAGGACACCCCCCGGGCCTTCGTGGACATGGGCCGCGCCTCCGCCGAGGAGAACCTCCACGGCGCGCACCAGGTCTTCCTCCGGCCCGGGGATCCGCACTTCCTCTTGAGCCAGGCGCCGCGCATCTACCGGTTCTATTACGCGGTGGGCTCGCGCGAGTACGAGAAGACGGGGCCCAACTCAGCGGTGCTGCGCACGCTCGGCGCGGAGAGCGTCACCGCCACGGACTGCCTCACCGTCGTCGGCTGGCACGAGCGCGCCATCGAGCTGTCTGGCGGGCGCGACGTGCGCGTGGCCCATCCGGTGTGCCGAGCGCTCGGCGCGGCGCATTGCGAGTACACGTGCGCGTGGCGCTGACGGACTCAGGCCGGCGCGGGCTCGTCCTCGGCGGGCAGCGGGTGCTGGCGCAGGTAGCGCAGCACGTCGTCCAGGTGACGGTACACGCGCACCTCGTGGTGGATGATGTGCTCCACGAGGCCCGCGGGGGACAGGATGTACGTGACGCGCCGGTCCACGTTGAGCACGGGCCACAGCACGTCATAGGCGCGGCTGATGCGCCGGTCCTCGTCGCCCACCAGGGCGAAGTGGATGTCCTCCTGCTG
Source organism: Myxococcaceae bacterium JPH2 (assembly GCA_016458225.1). Classification (NCBI taxonomy): domain Bacteria; kingdom Pseudomonadati; phylum Myxococcota; class Myxococcia; order Myxococcales; family Myxococcaceae; species Myxococcaceae bacterium JPH2. The sequence goes on from JAEMGR010000012.1 coordinate 130,770, forward strand.
CGCGAACTCGCACTGCGTCTTCACGGTGTCCACCGAGACGCCCACCAACTCCGCGCCCAGCCCTCGAATCAACTCGTGGTTGTCTCGAAACGCACGGTTTTCGATGGTGCAGCCGATGGTGAATGTCTTGGGGAAGAAGAAGAGGACGACGCGTCGCCCGCGCAGGGCGGACAGGTGCACGGGCTGCCCGTGACAGTCCGTCGCGGCGAAGTCCGGCGCGAGGTCTCCAATGGCAATCATGCGATTCCGGCTCCTGGGGCAACCCGGCGGGCCACCCCTACCACGTTTCGCGCACGTTCCGACGACGGCATTCGCGCGTGTGTCGGGCGGAAAGTTTTCTGATTAAGGTCCGCCGCCGTGTCGCCTCCCAGGGACGTCCCCGCCCCGCAGCCTTCCGCCCAACAACTGGCCCGAGCCCTGGGTGTCACACGCGTGGCGCGAGTCACCGGGCTCGACCGCACGGGCGTCGAGGTGGCGTGCGCGGTGCGCCCGGGCGGCCATGTGCTCCAGGTGTGCAATGGCAAGGGTCGCTCGTTCGCCGAGGCGGCCTGGGGCGCCCTGCTGGAGACGGCGGAGCTGTGGGCGGCGGAGACGGTTCCGCAGGAGCGCCTGCGTTGGGGCGCTCGGGCCCACCTGGAGGGGCGGCTGGGGACGCTGTGGGGCGCGGACCGGCTGGGTTCGGCCGGCGCGGTGGTGGTGCCTCGGCTGTGGAACGACCGGGTGAGTTGTGCGTGGCGCGAGGCCACGGACCTGGGCTCGGGCGAGCCGGTGTGGGTGCCCGCGCAAGGCGTGTATTGCCCGCCCGCGGGGGCGACGGCGCTCGGTCCCGTGGCGGTGGCGTGGACGAGCAATGGCTCGGGCGCGCATCCGGAGTCCTCGCGCGCGCTGCTGCATGCGTTGTGCGAGGCCATCGAGCGGGATCAGCTCGCGCGGGCGTTGCCGGACGGTTGGACGGAGGAGGGGGTGATGCGGCGGCTCTTGCAGCCCAAGGGGCTGGAGACCGCGGCCCCTCGTGCGGCGGAGCTGGTGGCGTCGCTGCGGGAGCGAGGCTTCGACGCCTACCTCTTCGATGCGACCCCGCCCGGGCGAACGTCGGGCACGGTGGGGCTGCCCGTGGCGGCGGCGGTGCTGGTGGACCGGGACGGCGGGCCGGTGCCGCTCACCGCGGGATATGCCTGCGCGCTCCGGCGTGACGACGCGCTGTGCAAGGCGCTGCTGGAGGCGGCCCAGTCGCGGCTGACGGACATCCACGGCGCCCGTGAGGACGTGGCCGCGACGGATCGCGAGGCGGCGCTGGGGTTCGCGCAGGCGCTCGCGGAGGTGGTGCCGGGGCGGGCGGCGCGCGAGGTGCCGGACTTGCCAGCCGAGGCCGCGCGTCCGGTGGCGGCCCAGGTGAAGCGGGTGCTCGCGCGGCTGGCTCGGGCGGGCTTCCGGGACGTGGCCGGCGTGGCGATGGATGCACCCGTGCCGGGCCTGCACGTGTGGAAGGTGATCATCCCAGGCATGCGGGTCTCGGAGCTGCTGTGAAGCGTCGCGAAGGGGAACTGGTCGTCTTCCTGGGGCCGTCGCTGCCCGTGGCGGAGGCGCGGAGGCTCGCGCCGGGCTGCACGGTGTTGCCGCCCGCGCGCCAGGGTGATGTGTGGCGGGCGATGTCGCTGCGGCCCCGAGTCATCGCGCTCATCGACGGCGTCTTCGAGTCCCAGCCCTCCGTCTGGCACCACGAACTGCTGGCCGCGATGGAAGAGGGCGTGGCCGTCTTCGGCGCCTCCAGCATGGGCGCGCTGCGCGCCGCGGAGCTGGCCCCGCACGGCATGGTGGGCGTGGGACAGATTTTCGCGTGGTACCGCGACGGCGTCGTGGTGGACGACGCGGAGGTGGCGCTGCTCCACGCCGACGCCGAGCACGACTGGCGCCCGCTCACGTTGCCGCTCGTCAACGTGCGGCACGCGGCGGCGTGTGCTCGCAAGGCGCGTGCACTGGGCCCCGCGGCGGCCCGTGCGCTCGTGGAGGCCGCGGGCGCGCTGTTCTACCAGGACCGCACCTGGCCCCGCGTGCTGGAGGCCGTGCGGCCCGCCTGGTCCGCGGCCTCGCTCCGTGCGTGGGACGCGTGGTTCGCGCGTGGCGTGGAGGACCTCAAGCGCAAGGACGCCATCGCCTGCCTTCAGGCCGCGCGCGAGTTCGTCGCCTCGGCGCCCGCTCCGAGCCCGGGGCCGCGCAGCAACCCGTCCTCGCTGGTGCGGCGGCGTCGGCTCCTGGAGGACGTGACGCGGGTGGGGGGGCGGGCGGTGGAGTCCGCTCGGGTATTGGACCTGTTGCGTCGGGCGCCGGACGCCTCGGCCTGGGCGGAGGCGGGGCTGCGTCGGGCGCTGCTCACGGCCTGGGCGCGGACGCTGGGCCTGGTGGCCACGGACGACGAGGTGGCCGCCGAGGAGGCCGCGTGGTGGCGCGAGCGGGGCGTGCGTCCGGCTCGACGCGCCGCGTTCCTCGCGGCCTGCGGCCTGGATGGCGCCGGGGTGAGGCGGCTGTGCGAGGAGCTTGCCCTGGAGCGGCTCGCGCTGGCGCATGCGTCGCGGTTGCTGCCGGATGGGCCGTCTTGGGACGAAGCCTTGGCCACCGAGGCGCGCCTGCGGGGGCACTGGGAAGAGGCCGCGCGCGCCCTGGCGGAGGCCGACGCGCAAACACCTGATTCGCCGGACGTGGACTGAGGCGTCCCGGCTCGAAAAGATCCCACCAGGTTGGGTTCGCGTACGCGATGACCCACCCTGGCAGGTGGTGAAGAAAACGTGACAAGCCCGTATGAGTAGATAGGGTCAACCTCGGAGGTTTCCTTCGATGAGACCCGCTTCCTGGGTGGTTCCCGCGAACGTGCCGACGCCTGGATGGGCGTGGGTGGCTCGCGCTTGCCGCCATGCTGGGGAGTCGGATGCCGGCCCGCAGATGGGGACTGGAGCGGTAGGGCCGCTCCTGGAAGGTGTTCACCGATGACGACGCCTCTTCATCCGGATCAGCTCGGTCCGGACAACCACGTGGGCCCCTGGCGCATCGTGGGCTCGTTGGGTGCGGGAGGGTTCGGCCGGGTCTTCAAGGTGGAGCGCGGCCGCCAGTACTTCGCGCTGAAGATGGCGCTGAGGCCGGCGGGTCCGCACGCCTCCGAGGAAGAGGACATCAACGGTCGGCTCGCGCGCGAGGTGGCGGCCCTCCTGGCGTGTTCTCCCCACCCGCAGCTCCCCCGCGTGCACGCGGTGGACCGCTGGCCGGACCCACCCAACGGGTACTTCTACTTCGTCACCGACTTCGTGGACGGCGAGACGTTCCACGAGTGGCGCTGGCGCGTGAAGCCCACCGCGGCGCACCTGCTCTCCGTCTACACCGAGATTGTCCGAGGCGTGGCGGACCTGCACCGGCGCGGCGTGCACCACCGCGACCTCAAGGGCGACAACCTGCTGGTGCGCCGCGAGGACGAGCGGCCCGTCCTCATCGACCTGGGCACCGTGCGCATGCCGGGCGTGTCCACGCTGACGGTGGGCGTGGCGCCTGCATCCCCGCACCTGTTGCCCCCCGAGTGCGTGGCCTTCCTGCGCGAGGGCTCGTGGCAGAAGGGCGCGCACTTCGATGCGGGCGTCCCGGGTGACTTGTATGCGCTGGGCGCGCTGCTCTACGAGGCGCTGACGGACGGGTACGCGTTCGATCCGAAGCTCCCGTATGACCGCCTGCTGCCGGCCATCGAGACGGTGACGCCTCGGCCGCCGCACGTGCTCAACCCCAAGGTTCCGCCCGTGCTGGGGGACATCGCGCTGCGGCTGCTGGCCAAGCGCCCCGAGGACCGCTACCTGAGCGCCGAGGCGCTCTTGCAGGCCCTGTGGGACGCGGCGAAGGAGAAGCGGCAGCCCGCGTGGCGGGTGTCCCTGGACGTGCCAGGGGAGGGGCCAGGGCTGCGGCTCGCGCCCCAGATGGAAGAGGACGACGACGAGGCCGAGGGCCCGCTGTCTCCATCGGAGTCCCTGGCTCCCCCGACGGGCGCCCCCGGACTTGAGGAGTCCGAGGCCCCCACGCCCGCCCCTCTCCGAGCCCGTCCCGCAGAAGAACGTCCTCGCAGTCCCGCGGAAGAGCAGGTCGTCAGTCCCGCGGAAGAGCACCTCAGCCGTCCCGCGGAAGAACGTCCTCGCAGTCCCGCGGAAGAGCAGGTCGTCAGTCCCGCGGAAGAGCACCTCAGCCGTTTCGCGGAAGAGCACCTCAGCAGTCTCGCTGACGCGCGCCCCGAGCGGTCTGCTCCGGGCCGTGAGCGCCGCCGTGCCGCCGTGAGGCTGGGTGCGAGCGCGCTGCTTGTCCTGGGGTTGGTGACGCTGGGGTGGATTCGCCTCGCCCCGAACTCCGGAGGTGCGACGGCGCCTGTTGCCCCCAAGAAAGGAATTGCCCCCGTGACCCGTGCCTTCCCTCCCGCAAACGCCGCGCTCGTGGCGGCGCCGCCCGCCGATGCCGGGACGGCGCTCCCCGAGCCGCTTGATGCGTCCTTCGTCCGCACGTCTGACTCGGTGGAGCCCGCTCCCGAGCCCATCGCGAAGAAGCGCCGGCCGGAGTCGCATGGCGCGCTCAAGAAGGCCTCGGGAGCCGCTGTCGCCGCGTGTCTGGGTGCCGCGTGCGCCACCGCGCCCGTCAAGCTCGCTGCCGAGCAGCCCTTGGAGCCATGCCCCGCCGGCGCTATCGAGGCGATGCGCTCGGTGGGGCTCAAGCGCCACCAGCAGATGGACATCCTGCTCATCAACGGCCGCAACGAGGCTGTCACCGTCAAGGAAGGCCCCATCTTCGCCCTGCAACTCGGGGACTACTCCTGGCACTCACTCCCCGAGGGGACGCGCTACGTCGGAAGGATTTTCTTCACCGCCGATGCGACGCACATGTGGGTCAACGAGGCCCAGTTGCCGGATGGCCGGCGCATCCCCGTCTGCATGCAAGCCTTCTTCCGAGGCACGAACCGCTTCGGCTATCCGCTCAGCAAGGGCGACACCAACATCGAGCGCGAGTTCTTCAACCCGATCGTCCTGCTGCCAGTCCCCAGATTCGGGCAGGATTACGATGCTTTTGTGAGATAGACCGCCTCCGCAGATACGCGTTGTCAGCCCTCCGTGATAGAGCCCCGTACGTTCCGTAGGTTCTTGCGAGGAGCCTCTCCATCGTGCGCTTCCGGTGTCTGATCGCGTTCGCGGTCCTCCTTGGCTCCAGGGTCGAGGCTGTCGCTCCCCCGGTCTCGCAGGACGCGCCCGTGCGTCGCATCGAACTGACCTCTGGGAGCGGTGGGGTGGTTCCGGAGGTGGTGATTGGTCCGGGGTTGTCCACCACCTTCCTCTTCGATGCGGACATCCAGGCGGATCGACTGGACCTGGAGGGGCGCGAGCGCTTCGCGCGGCTGGCGGGCGGGGCGTCTCATGTCGTGGTGCTGCCGTCCGCCGACCTACGGCCCGGTGAGCGGCTGCGCTTCAGCGTGTCCTATCGGGACGGCGCCGCGCCCACGCGCGCGACCTTCCTGCTGAGGGCCGCCGAGCCCGGTCAGCCCGTGGAGCGGCAGGTGGAGGTCAACCGCCGACCTCGGACGGTGGAGTCCTACCGGGTGGAGGTGGCGCAGCTGGAGGCCCAGGTGGAGTCGCTCCGGACCGAGCTGCGCCAGGTCCAGGGGGCCGCTCCGTCGGCGTGTGAGCGGACCCCTCCGGCCACGACGGAAGACACCGGGCCCTTGATGGACCTGCTGAGTCGCACGGTGGTGGGCCCGCTCTCGCTCAACCTGGTGAGGCAGCCTTCGGTGGTGTGCCGGGGGGCATGTACGGCGCAGGTCCTCTCTGTCACGCGCTACGTGATGCTCCCGCATCTGGCCGTGCGGCTGGTGATCCAGGCCAAAGGCGCGGAGCGCTGGTCCACCGGGCGTCCGGTGTTGTTGGACCGGCGAGGCCGGGAGGTGAAGCACCGCTTCCAGTGGCAGTCCGGTGTCGATGTGCCCCACCTGTTCACGAGCCTCCTCGTGGAGACGCTGGTGGAGGATGGGAGGCTCGAGGACTTCAACCTGCTCACGCTGAAGCTCTCGGATGCGGACGGCGGGGGACAGGCCTCGTTCGAAGTGGTGTTCTCCTCGTAGACTCCGAGGTGGGCGTGCCGCGGCACCCGAGCCGCGCGCCTCCTTGGCACAGGAGAGCTCCACCGCATGAAGCTTGGCTGTGACGCGCGCGTCGAGGACGGCCCTGGCTTGCTGGTGGACCGCGAGGTGTGCGCCCGGCTGCGCGCCACCGTGGGCCCTGACTTCGTGGCCCATCGCGGCTACGCCGTGGCGGCGGAGCGGGGCGACTGCAGCTTCCTGGAGACCGAGGGCACGCGGCACTTCGCCGGCGAGGTGGCCCTCTACGTGGACGAGCCCGCGCCGGCCACCGCGGCCCAGTATGCGCGCGTGTCCCGCACGGGGCTGTGGCTCCGGGCGCCCTCGGGGCGGCTGTGGCTGGTGGGCGTGGGCGCGGTGTCCGGGAGCACGCCCGAGGACGCGCCGCCGCTCTTGGACGTGGAGGTGCCGCCGGGTGACTGCTCGGTGGACCTCTACGTGTACACCCCTCACGCGGTGCGGCTGGAGGAGGAGGGCTTTCCGGGCGAGCCGCCCCCGAGCCGCTGGACGGCGCCCTTGCACGTGTCCGGGTGCCTGGTGGCCGTGCTCGTGGCGGTGGGCGGGCTGGGCGCGGCCGTGCTCGCGTGGCGCGGGACGGCGGGCGCGTGGGAGTGGCCCCTGGGGCTGGGCGCGGCGCTGTGGCTCGCGTGGGGGCTCGTGTATCGCCTGTCCGGTGAGGCGTCCCGGGAGCGCGGGCGCGAGGCGTCGCTCCGGCGGGCGCTCGCCGAGCTGCCGCCCATTCCCCGCTATGCCATCGTGGTGCGCACGGGGTTCAGCCCTCCCGCGGACGCTCATGGCGGCGGGGTGCGCGGCTGAGGGCGGCTGTCACCATGCGGGCCTTGAGCCTCGCGCGGCGACGTGTAGGGTGGGGCCCCTCACGATGACTGCCGACCTGACGCCCGAGTCCTTGCGCTGCGTCCGCGCCGACGCGCGCGAGCCGGAGGGCTACCTCGCCGCCCTTGGCGACACCCGCGCCACCCTGCTGCACACGGATCCGCCGTATTGCCTGCTCACGCGGCGGCGCAAGGGCGGGGACCTGAGAGACCCGCGCGCGAACAAGAAGATTGATCGCAACCCCATCGTCCGGTTCGAGACAGTGCGCGACTACCGCACGTTCTCCGAGGCGTGGCTCGGGCGCGCCGTGGCGCACCTGACGCCGGACGCGCCGCTCGTCATCTGGACGAACCTCTTGGGCAAGGAGCCCATCCTCACCGCCGCGCGCGGCGTGGGCTACGGGCACCTGTGGGGCGAGTACACCTGGGGCAAGCGCACCACGGACAAGAACGCCAACGAGCAGCTCTTGCGCGTGTACGAAGTCGCGCTCGTCATCGCGCGCGCGCCGCCCGCGCCGCTGGCCCCGGGAGACGTGTCGCCCGTGTGGGCTGTCGTCGGAGGCTATGACGACGACGCGGAGGCCGCGCGCTGGGGCGGACACCCGCACCACAAGCCCTTCTCCGTGCTGGAGCCGCTGGTGCGCGCGTACAGCCGGCCCGGCGACACGGTGTTGGATCCGTTCGCGGGCAGCGGCTCCATGCCCTCGGCGGCGCTGCGCCTGGGGCGACGCCCCGCGTGCATGGAGGTCGAGCCGGAGTGGGCGGAGCGGATTACCCACCGCCTGCGCGAGACGGCCCGTCAGATGGCCAGCGCGCGGTAGTGCCGCGTCGACGCCCACGTCGGCACGTCCGTGGGGCGCGCGGTCCACCAGTTCATCACCAGCGTGCGGCGCTCCCGCGCGGTGCCGGGCAACCGGCCCTCGGGGATGTCGTTGTTCGCATCCAGCACGCCGTGCGTGAGCGTCCCGTCGAAGACGACGAGCCGGTTGGGGCGCGGCGCCACCAGCGTCAGGTCGTCCAGCCGCGAGGGCGCGAGCGAGGGGTTGTCCTCGCACGGCAGCTCGCGCGTCACCGCCAGCGCGCCGCCGCGCACGCGGTTGAGGAACAGCACCGAGGAGATGCGCGGATGCACCAGAGGTCCACCCGCGCGCGCGAGCCGCTCATCCAGGTCCTGATGGAAGTCCACCCGCACGTCCTTGGGGCTCATGCGTGACAACCACCACTCCACGCCCGCGATGCGCCGGCGCGCGGCGATGGCGGGACGCAGCGTGTGGATGACCTGCTCCACCACGTTGGTGGGCGGGCCGAAGTCGTACCAGAAGGTGGTCTGGTAGGTGTGGCGCAGGCGCTCCTGCCCCACGGCGCCCACGCGTCGCAGCAGGCGGTGGAAGAGGGGAGCAGGCAGGGCGGCTTCGGTGAGCTGGACGAGGGTTCGCACGCGGGGCGCAAGCTTTCCGTCGAAGTGAGGGTGGGCGCCACTCCCTTTCGTCGCTAGGCTGCGCGGCCCAATGCCCACCGGACAGGGTGGGCGCGGAGATTCTCGGATGAAGCCGCACCAGAAGATGCTCCTCGGCATGTCCATCGGCGCGGTGACGGGCCTCTCCGCTCGCGCGCTGGCGGGCAAGGCCGCTCCCTGGCTGGACTGGTGCATCACCAACCTCACCCAGCCGGTGGGGCAGATCTTCATCAGCCTGCTGCTCATGTTGGTGGTGCCGCTGCTCTTCGCCGCGCTGGTGATGGGGGTGGCGGAGTTGGACGTGAAGCAGGTGGGCCGGCTGGGGGCGCGCACGCTCGGCTATACCGTCGTCTTCTCCGTCATCTCGGTGCTCATCGGGCTGGTGCTCGTCAACACGCTCAAGCCGGGCGTGGGCTTGAGCGACGAGGCGAGGGCCCTGGCCCACGGCGGCGTTCCGGTGAGCGCGGCGCCGGCCCTGGAGAGCACGTCGCCGGCGGCCATCCTGGTGTCGATGGTTCCGAAGAACCCCATCAAGGCCGCGGCGGACGGCGACATGATTGGCCTCATCGTCTTCTCGCTGCTCTTCGGCATCGGGTTGGCGCTGACGCCCGGCGAGCCGGCGGTGCGCCTGCGAGAGACCATCCAGGGCCTCTATGACGTGATGATGCGGCTCATCGACATGGTGCTGCGACTGGCGCCGGTGGGCGTGGGCGCGCTCATGTTCTCCATGACGGCGCGCCTGGGCTTCGACATCCTCCGGCAGCTCGCGTCCTACGTGGGCGTGGTGTTGCTGGCGCTCGGGCTGCACATGTTCGTCGTGTACTCGCTGTCCGTGCGCTTCCTGGGCGGGCGCAATCCCATCCAGTTCTTCCGTGACTGCCGGCTGGCCATCATCACCGCCTTCTCCACGTCCTCCTCCAGCGCCACGCTGCCCACCGCGCTGAAGGTGGCCGAGGAGAACCTGAAGCTGCCGCGCAACGTGTCGCGCTTCGTCCTCACCGCCGGCTCGGCCATGAACCAGAACGGCACCGCGCTCTTCGAGGGCGTGACGGTGCTCTTCCTCGCGCAGGTCTACGGCGTGCCGCTCAGCCTCCAGCAGCAGGCCATCATCATGTTCATCTGTGTGATGGCGGGCATTGGCACGGCCGGTGTGCCGGCGGGCTCCATCCCCGTCATCGCGATGATTCTGGGCATGTTCAAGATTCCGGTGGAGGGCCTGGGCCTCATCCTCGGCGTGGACCGGTTCCTGGACATGTGTCGCACGGTGCTCAATGTCACCGGCGATCTGGCCGCAGCCGTCTACGTGGCGCGCGCGGAACCGGCTGCTCCCTCGGATGCAGAGGGAGCGTCGGAGCCCACTTCGCCCTGACGGAATGCGCGCCCACCCCCACCTTCCACGCAGCAGTCCCGCAGTCGTCGCCCACGCAAGGAGCCGTCCATGAAGGTCGCGAAGGACCGAGTCGTCTCGCTGGAGTACCGCCTGCACCTGGGCGACGGGCAGGTCATCGACCAGAGCGCGCCCGGCAAGCCGCTCGCCTACCTGCACGGCCATCGGCAGATTGTCCCGGGGCTGGAGAACGCCCTGGAGGGCGTGGAATCGGGGACGAGCCGCACCGTGGTGGTGCCCCCGGGGCAGGGCTACGGGGAGCATGATCCGCAGGGCGTGCGCACCGTGGCGCGGGCCATGCTGCCTCAGGGCATGGAGCCCAAGGCGGGCATGACGCTGATGGCCCAGACGGACCAGGGTGACCTGCCGCTGCTCATCAAGGAAGTGCACCCGGACTCGGTGGTCATCGACATGAACCACCCGCTGGCGGGCAAGACGCTGCACTTCGACGTCACCGTGCAGGAGGTTCGGGACGCCTCCGTCGAGGAGCGCTCCCATGGTCACGCGCACGGCCCGGACGGCCACCACCACCCGGCTTGAGGCCCGGTCCGCCGGCCCGGTCCGCGCGCGGCCGGGCTACTCAGTCCACCTTGTCCGTCGCGAAGGATGCGCCCGCGACGAAGCGGAAGGTGGGCGTGTCGAGTCCCGCGCCCACGCCCGGGCCGCCCATGACGTACAGGTCCAGGCCCGGGAGCGTGTGGCGGCGGATGGCCACCAGCAGCTCCGCGCCGATGCGGCCACCCTGCAGGGGCAGGCCCACCAGCGCGCTCACCTCGCCGCGCGTCGTCTCGCCCTCGCGCGACGTCACGGTCGCGGCCAGCCGCAGCTCGTTGCCGACGATGTCCTTGTTCTCATAGGAGACCGGCGTGAGGTCCCGCTTCTGGCGCAAGTAGAGGCTGGCCTCGCCGCCCACCTGGAAGCCCTCGCCCACGTACCCGAGCTGCAGGCGCGGTTGATACACGTGGTCCTCGCGGCCGAGCGCGGCCTCGCTGCCCACCGGCAGCCCCGCGGTCATCGCCAGCGCGAGGTTGAGCGGCGCCTGATGCGTCATGCGCAGCAGCGCCACGCGCGCGCTCAGCCACGGGGTGGCGAGCCCACTCGACTGCGGCTGCGAGTACGCCAGCGTGGGCTGACCATTCTGGGAGATGATGAAGGGCAGCTCGGCGCCCACGTCCAGCCACGAGAAGACGCCGTACGCCGCGGTGAGCGACAGCGTCATCTTGTTCTCCACCAACCCCACGCCCGCGCCCGGCTCCCAGCGCGTCTGGAAGCGCATGGGCAGGTTCTCATAGTGGAAGTTGAACGAGACGCGCGCCATGCCCTGCGGCAGCGTCCGTCCCGTCCCCACCATCAGCGAGCCCAGCGCCGACGGATCCATCCGCAGTCGCTGGAGGTCGAACCGGGGCAGGGAATTCAGACTTTCGCCGCCTTCCGCTCGCGCGGCGGTGGGGGCGAAAGCGAGAGACAGGGCAGCGACCAGGAACGCGAACGGGGAGCGGGGCACTGAGGGGAACTCCTTCTTCGAACGGAACAGAGTGCGGGGCCGGGGCATGGTCCGCACCTCCGGAACACATACGTGGCGAGTCACCACGGCTGGTCGTTTTTTGAATTTCTGTTGTTCATTTCGTGGAGACATGACGCGGCAAGCCGCTCGGAGGTTGTTCGAGAAATCACGCGGTTCTCGGGCAATGGGGAGGGGCGTCGCGCCGTAGGCACCGCACCAGCTCCGAGGTGCCCCACCATGACGAAGTTGTACGAGGACCTTCGCTTCGCTTGCCGCGTGTTGCTCAAGAACCGCGGCTTCACCCTCGTGGCCGTGCTCACGCTCGCGCTGGCCATCGGAGCGAACACCGCCATCTTCAGCGTGGTGAACGGCGTCCTCCTGCGTCCGCTGCCGTATCGCAACCCCGAGCAGCTCGTGCAGGTGGTTCGCCGAGGCGTGCATGGCACGAATACCTCGCAATCCGTCGTGGGCCTGGCGTGGTGGCAGGCGCACGCGACGTCGGTGATGACGAAGGTCACGGCGTTCGAGGTGCTCCTCGTCGGCTTCAACATGGTGGGGGAGGGGGTGCCGAGGCGGCTGGCGGGCTCGCGGGTGACGCAGTCGTTCTTCGACACGATGGGCACACGGTTGGAGCTGGGGCGTGACTTCCTCCCGGAGGAGGATGTGCCGGGCGCGGCGAAGGTGGCCATCATCAGCTACGGCCTGTGGCAGCGGCAGTTCGGTGGGGCGGCGAACGTGCTGGGCCGCTCGATGACGCTCAATGACGAGCCGTACACGGTGGTGGGCGTGGCCGCGAAGGGCTTCGCCTATCCCGCGGGCGCCGAACTCTGGACGCCGCTCCAGCTCGACATGACCAACCGGGACCGCTCCAATTACTTGTTTTTCACGGCGCGACTGAAGCCGGACCTGTCTCGCAAGCAGTTGGACGCGGCGTTGAACACGCTGTCCATCCAGCTCCGCGCCGACGAGCCGAAGGTCCTCGAGGAGAAGATGGACCTCGTGGTGGAGGACTTGCGCGACTTCCTCGTGGGCGACTTGCAGTCGGCGATGTGGGTCTTGCTCGGGGCGGTGTCGCTGGTGTTGCTCATCGCGTGTGTGAATCTGGCGAACCTCCAGTTGGCGCGCTCGGCGGCCCGGCAGCGCGAGTTGGTGGTGCGCGCGGCGTTGGGCGCCTCGTCCGGGCGGATCATCCGGCAGATGCTCACCGAGAGCATCCTCTTGTCCTTGGTGGGCTCGGTGTTGGGGTTGGGGCTCGCCGTGGTGAGCTTGCCGTTGCTCTTGTCGCTCGCTCCCTCGGAGATGCTCGTCGGCGAGTCGGTGAGCATCGACGGGACCGTGTTGGCCTTCACGATGGTGGCGGGGGTGATGACGGGGCTGCTCTTCGGCTTGTTGCCGGCGATCCAGGCTTCGCGGCCGGAGTTGTCGGGGGCGCTGCGTGAGGGCGCGCAGCGGGCCACCGCGGGTCGCGCGGGAGGGCGGACGCGGGCGTGGCTGGTGTCGGGGCAGGTGGCGCTCGCGGTGGTGTTGCTGGTGGGCGCGGCGCTGCTCATCCGCGGCTTCATGTCCTTGAGCCAGAAGAACCCGGGCTTCGAGCCGAAGAACGTGCACGTGATGCGCATGTCATTGCCCGAGACGCGCTACGCGCAGCCCGCGGTCCTGGAGCGTTTCCAGCGGCAGGTGGTGGAGCGGGTGCGGGCCTTGCCGGGCGTGGAGGCCGCGGGCTTCACCACCACGCTGCCCATGGAGCAGGGGCCGAGCATGAGCTTCAGCATCGAGGGCAAGTACGACGGCAACGATAACGGCCCGGGCGCGGGAGGCGCGCAGTATCGCCCGGTGACCCATGACTACTTCTCCGCGATGGGCATCGTGCTCGTGTCGGGCCGCTTGTTGACGGAGTCGGACGGGGCTGGCTCGGAGCCCGTGGTGGTCATCAACGAGCACATGGCGCGCAAGCACTGGCCGGGCGAGGAGGTGGTGGGGCAGCACATCCGCCTGGCGCACTCGGTGCCGTTCGGAGATCAGGTGCCGCGTCGCATCGTGGGCGTGGTGCGCGACGTGTACGAGCGCGGGCTGGATGAGGAGGTGCCCAACATCACCTACATCCCGTCGGGACAGATGTCCGACAAGCTCGCGCAGATGCTCGTGCACTTGTTGCCGCAGTGCCTGGTGGTGAGGTCCAAGGGGACGCACGCGGCGGTGATGGCGGATGCGCAGCGCGAGATGTGGTCGGTGGACTCGCAGCAGCCGGTGACGGAGACGCTGAAGCTGGAGTCGCATGTGGAGCGCTCGCTCGGCTCGGAGCGCTTCAACATGGTGCTCCTGGGGCTCATGGCCGGGCTCGCGTTGGTGCTCGCGGCCGTGGGCATCTATGGCGTGCTGTCGTACCTGGTGAGCCAGCGGACGCGGGAGATGGGCGTGCGGCTCGCGCTCGGCGCGACGAAGGGGCAGGTGGTGTTGCTGGTGCTGCGCCAGGGCTTCGTCTCGGTGGCGGTGGGCGCGGCGGTCGGCGTGGCGGGCGCGCTGGCGCTCACGCGGGTGGTGTCCAGCGTGGTCCATGGCGTCAGCGCCCTGGACCCCTGGTCATTCGTCAGCGCACCGCTGCTCCTCTTGAGCGTGGCGCTGGTGTCCATCTGGTTGCCGGCGCGGCGCGCCTCGCGTGTCGACCCCATCATCGCGCTCCGCTACGACTGACGTGGTGACGAAGGGCAGGGGGCTGGCGGGACGGCGCTACGCGGCGCCGCTCGCCAGGTCCTGCAGCTCCTGCCAGCGGGCGTAGAGGCGGTCGACCTCGGTGGCGGCCGTCTCCAGCGCCTGGTTCACCTCGGCCACCTTGGCGCCGTTGCTGTAGACGGCGGGGTCGGCGAGCTGGGCCTCCAGTCCGGCCTTGCGCTGCTCAGCCGCTTCGATGGTGGCCTCCATGCCGTCCAGTTCGCGCTGGTCCTTGTAGGACAGCTTGCCCGGCTTGCGTGCCTGCTTCGCCGCCGGGGCCGCCGCGACGGGCTCCTCTTTCTTCGGCGCGGGCTTGGTGGCGGGGGAGGCGCCCGCGGGCGCGGCCTGCTCCTTCAGCCGCTTGTACATCTCGTAGTTGCCCTCGTACCGGACGACGCGGCCGCTGCCCTCGAAGGACAGGATGGACGTGGCCACCTTGTCGAGGAAGTACCGGTCGTGCGTGACGAGCAGCGTGCTGCCCTGGAAGCCCAGCAGCAGCCGCTCCAGGACGTTGAGGGTGACGATGTCCAGGTCGTTGGTGGGCTCGTCCAGCACCAGCACGTTGGCGCCCTCGATGAACAGGCGCGCCAGCAGCAGCCGGTTGCGCTCACCGCCGGACAGCGCGCCCACCTTCATGCGCTGCATGGGCACCGGGAAGAGCAGGTCGTCCAGGTAGTCGCGCAGGGCGATCTTCTCGTCGCCCAGCTCCACCCACTCCTCGCCCTGCGAGGCGGCCTCGTACACCGTCTGCTCGGGGTCGAGCTGGGTGCGCTGCTGATCGTAGTAGGCGACCTTCGTGTTCTTCCCGATGACGAGCTTGCCGCCGTCCGGAGGCAGCTCTCCCAGCAGCACGCGCAGGAACGTCGTCTTGCCCACGCCGTTGGGCCCCACCAGGCCCACGCGCTCGCCGCGCTGGAGCAGCAGGCTGACGTCGTCCAGCACCTTGCGCTCGCCAAAGGACTTCTGGAGCCCCTCGGCCTCGATGACGGTGTGGCCCAGCCGGGGCGCGGCCACCACGCGCAGCTCGGCCACCTTGGGGCGCTGGAAGCCCTTCTCGGCCATCAGCTTCTGGGCGCGCTCGATGCGGGCCTTGCTCTTGGTGCGCCGCGCCTCCACGCCTTTGCGCAGCCACGCCACTTCCTGGGAGATCCACCGCTCGCGCTTGTGCTGGGCGACCTCGGCGTTCTGCTGCGCCACCAGCTTCTGCTCCACGTAGGCCGCGTAGTTGCCGGGGTAGGACGTCACGCCCCCGCCCGGTTGGATCTCCACGATGCGGTCCACCAGGTCGTCGAGGAAGTAGCGGTCGTGGGTGACGAGCAGCAGCGAGCCGGGCAGCTTGTCCAGCTCGTCCTCCAGCCAGTCCACCGTGTCCGCGTCCAGGTGGTTGGTGGGCTCGTCCAACAGCAGCAGGTCCGGCCGCGTCAGCAGCGCGCGGGCAATGGCCACGCGCTTGCGCAGGCCTCCGGAGAGCTGCGCCACCGGCAGGTCCCACTCGCGCACGCCCAGCCGATCCAACAGCGTCTTCGCGTGGTGCTCGGTGTCCCAGCCTCCGAGCTGCTCGATGCGGTCGCTCACCGCGGAGAGCTGCTCCAGGAGCTTCTCGTGGGCCTCGGGGGGCGCGGCCTCCAGGCGGCGGGTGAGCTCGGCCTGCGTGGCCAGGGCCTCCTTGAGCGGGGCCTGGGACACGGACAGCTCGGAGGCCACGGTGGCGCCCGGCTCGAACACGGGCTCCTGGGGCAGGTAGGTGACGCGGGCGCCGCGCCGAAGCTGCAGCTCGCCCGTGTCCGGACGGGCCGCGCCCGCCAGGATCTTCATCAGCGAGGACTTGCCCGAGCCGTTGACGCCCACCAGTCCCACCCGCTCGCCCTCCTCGAGCGTGAGCGTGAGGCCCTGGAAGACGGTGCGGCTGCCGAAGCTGAGCTGGACATTGGCGGCGCGAAGCAGCGTCACGTGCGAAGACCTCCGAAAGCGCGAAAGGCGCCCCCCAACCTCGGGGAGCGCCTTCCCTACTGCCAGAGCCGCGTCGCGGAAGCCCGGACTACTTGCGGGCCGCCGCCTCGGCCGCCAGCTTCTCCTTGTACGCGGCCATCAGGGCCTCGGACTCGTTGCGCGGGACCGGCGTGTACTTGGCGAACTCCATCGTGAACTCGCCCTTGCCCTGGGTGGCGGAGCGCAGGTCCGTGGAGTAGCCGAACATGGTGTTCAGCGGCACCTCGGCCACGGCCGTCACGTAGCCCTGGTCCGTCTCCGTGGAGAGGATGGTGCCACGGCGCTGGTTGAGCTGACCGACCACGGAGCCCTGGAAGTCCTCGGGAGCGGAGACCTCCACCTTCATCATCGGCTCGAGGATGATGGGCTTGGCGGCGGCGTAGCCCTCGCGGAAGCCCATGATGGCGGCCGTCTTGAACGCCATTTCGGACGAGTCCACCGCGTGGAACGCACCGTCGTTGATGACGACGCGGATGCCCACGACGGGGAAGCCGATGAGGCTGCCCTTCTTCACGGCCTCCTGGAAGCCCTTGTCGCACGCCGGGATGAACTCGCGGGGGATGGAACCGCCCACGATGTCGTCCACGAACTCGTACTGCTGCACCGCGTCCGCCGGCAGGGGCTCCACGTAGCCGCACACGCGCGCGAACTGGCCGGAGCCGCCCGTCTGCTTCTTGTGCGTGTAGAAGAACTCGCCCTTCTGGCTGATGGTCTCGCGGTACGCCACCTGCGGCTTACCGGCCTGGACCTCGCAGCCGTACTCGCGCTTCATGCGCTCGATGTAGATCTCCAGGTGCAGCTCACCCATGCCGCGGATGATGGTCTGCCCGGACTCCTCATCGCGGTGCACGCGGAAGGTGGGGTCCTCCTTGGTGAACCGGTTGAGCGCCTTGGAGAAGTTGGCCAGCGCGCCACGGTCCTTGGGGGCCACGGCGAGCGAGATGACGGCGTCCGGAACGTGCATGGACGTCATCGTGTAGTTCACGGCGCCATCCGTGAACGTGTCGCCCGAGGCGCACTCGATGCCGAACAGCGCGACGATGTCGCCGGCCGAGGCCTCGTTGACGTCGTTCATCTGGCTCGCGTGCATGCGGACGATGCGCGGAACCTTGACCTTCTTCTGGTTGCTCTGGTTGACGATGAAGTCACCCTTCGCGACCTTGCCCTGGTAGATGCGCATGTACGTCAGCTGCCCGTAGCGACCATCTTCCAGCTTGAACGCCAGACCGACGAACGGCTTGCTCGGGTCGGACTCGAGGATGACCTTCGCCTCGTTGTTCTTCTGGTCCAGCGCCTCGTTGGTCGCCTCCTTCGGGTTCGGGAGGAAGCCACAGATGGCGTTGAGCAAGAGCTGGACGCCCTTGTTCTTGTAGGCCGAGCCACACATGACCGGCGTCATCTTCAGGGCGATGGTGGCCCGGCGGATGGCCGCCACCAGCTGCTCCTCGCTGATGGGGGAGTCGGACAGGAACAGCTCGCCCAGGCCGTCATCCACGTCGGCGACGCCCTCGATCATCTGCTGGCGGCGCTCCTTGGCCTCCTCGAGCAGGTCGGCGGGAATCTCTTCCTCGCGAACGGTCTCGCCGCTCTCGCCGTCGAAGTAGAACGCCTTCATCTTGATGAGGTCGACCAGGCCGTGGAAGCGGTCCTCGGCGCCGATGGGCATCTGCAGCTTGACGGGGTGGTGGTGCAGCTTCTCCTTCAGCTGCGCGGCCACGCGGTCATAGTTCGCGCCAGCGCGGTCCATCTTGTTGATGAACGCGATGCGCGGAACGCGGTAGCGCTTCATCTGCCGGTCCACGGTGATGGACTGCGACTGCACACCGGACACGGAGCAGAGCACCAGGATGGCGCCATCGAGAACGCGGAGCGCGCGCTCCACCTCGATGGTGAAGTCCACGTGTCCCGGGGTGTCGATGAGGTTGATGTTGAAGTCGCCCCACATCGCGTACGTGGCGGCGGACTGGATCGTGATGCCCTTCTCACGCTCCAGGTCCATCGAGTCCATCACGGCGCCCACGCCGTCCTTGCCACGAACCTCATGGATCTCGTGGATCTTGCCCGTATAGAACAAGATGCGCTCGGAGAGGGTCGTCTTGCCCGAGTCGATGTGGGCGGAGATACCGATGTTACGAATCTTCTCGATGGGTACGTTGGAGGCCACGATCCGGTCCTTCTTTTATTGAAAATGACTGAGCGAACAGGGCAGGCGGGGCCCTTACTTCCCACAGGCCGCAGTTTCCAGCCAAATCCGCATGACGGTGTGCATACCTGCACCTACCTTCCCTGTTCCCAGGGATATTTCTAACCATGAGTGCGAGCGAAAACTTCTCCTTGGCGCGCGCCTGGCTGCGCGCTTTCAACGCCCACGACGTGACGGCCCTGGTGGCCCTCTATGCCGAGGACGCCACCCACACCTCCCCCAAGATTCGGGTGCTGCACCCCCAGACGGGAGGGCGGCTGGTCGGCCGGTCGGCCCTGGAGACCTGGTGGCGGGACGCGATCGCCCGGCTTCCGGGCCTGCGCTATGAGGAGACGGCCCTCACGGCGGACGGGGATCGGGTCTTCATGGAGTACGTGCGGCACGCTCCAGGCGAGCCGCCCATGCCCGTGGCCGAGGTCCTGGACGTCCAGGACGGCCGCATCGTCGCCTCGCGCGTGTACCACGGGTGAGCGCGCCCCTCTGACGGAGAACCCCATGGCCCTGGATCCGAGCGCCTTCGACAAGGACTTTGGCTACCTGATGCCCTTCCTGGACAAGGTGGCCCAGGCGGCCGCTGGCCTGGAGGATGGGCCCGCCCGCGAGGAGCTGGGCCGCCTGCTCTCCGACGAGAAGGTGCGGTGGGAGCGCATCCGCGCGCTGCTGCGGGGCGCCCCGGCCCAGGCGCCTGAGTCCATGCCGGAGGCCCCGAGCCGCCGCGCGGACGAGGCGCCGGCCCGTCGCGTGGGCCCGTCGGTGCCCGCCAGCGGCCTCACCGTGGGGCCGCTGAAGCGCACGCCCTGAGGCCCGGCCCCCGAAGGTCAGGCTCCGAGGCTCAGTCCGTGGCCCGGCCGTCCAGTCGCGCCAGCGCGTCGTAGGTGGCGGCCTTGTACGCCTCGGACAGCGTCGGGTAGTTGAAGCACATCTCCACGAAGAGCCGCGTGGTGGCTCCGGCGTGCAGCGCCGTGAGCCCCACGTGGACCAGCTCCGTGGCCTGCTCTCCCAGGACGTGCACGCCGAGCAGCTTGCGGCTCTCGCGGTGGAAGAGGAGCTTGAGCAGGCCCTGGCGCTCTCCAATGATTTGCCCGCGCGGGTTGCTGTCGAAGCTGGCGCGTCCGCACACGTAGGGGATGCCCTTCTGGCGCAGGGACTCCTCTGTCTCCCCGGCCATGGAGACCTCGGGGATGGTATAGATGCCGAACGGCAGGATGGGCGCGAGCACCCGCTCACTGGCCCCGAAGGCGTGCTCCACCGCGATGCGGGCCTGCTCCATGGACGTGGACGCGAGCGCCGGGAAGCCGATGACGTCGCCCACCGCGTAGATGTGGGGCACGGCGGTCTGGTAGTCCGGCCCCACCTCCACCTGCCCTCGGGCGCCCAGCTTCACGCCCACGGCTTCCAGTCCCAGGCCGGCCGTGTTGGCCGAGCGCCCCGAGGCCACCAGCACCTGGTCGGCCTCCAGCACCTCGCCGGTGGCGAGCGTGAGGCGGATGGGCTCGGCGTGGAGTTCAGGGACGTGGACGGACTGCACCGTGTGGCCCATGCGCATCCGGACGCCGAGCGCCTCCATGCACTGCGCGAGGCGCGCGGAGAACTCGTCGTCCAGGAAGGGCAACAGCTCGGCCTTCACCTCCACCAGCGTGACGGGGATGCCCAGCGCGGCGAACATGCAGGCGTACTCGCAGCCGATGACGCCGCCGCCCACTACCACGAGGGAGCGGGGCAGCGCGCCGATGTCGAGCACCTCGTCCGAGTCGTGCACGCGCGGATCGCCGAAGGGGTAGAGCGGCGGGCGGAAGGGCGAGGAGCCCGTGGCCACCATCACGAAGTCGGCGGTGAGCCGCGTCTCCGGCGTGCCCGCGCGCGTCACCGCCACCGTGTGCGCGTCCACGAGCGAGGCCACGCCCTGATACAGCGTCACGCCGTGCCGCTGGAGGTTCTGGGCGATGCGCTCGCGCTCGGTGAGCTTCACGCGCCGCTCCCGGTAGAGGAAGTCGGACACGGTGGCCTCATGCCGGAGCGTGGCCTCCACGCTGTAGAGGCCGCGGGCCCGGAAGCCGGAGAGGTGGAGCGCCGTCTCCCGGAGCGTCTTGGAGGGCAGGGTGCCGGTGTTGGCCGCGGTGCCGCCCAGCACGGGCTCGCGCTCCACCACCGCCACGCGCTTGCCCTGCAGGGCCGCCTGTACCGCGCCCCATTCCCCCGCGGGGCCAGAGCCCATCACCACGAGATCGAAGTCCGCCATGCCGGGCACCCTATGCGAGCCACCCTCGGCTTAGAAGACTCCGTGCGGAGCGCTCAGGGCTCGCTGGGCTCCCGCCCCGCGTAGCGCAGGCCCTCGCGGACCTCGTCCTCCGTCAGCAGCCGGAAGCCGCCCTCGGGGATGTCTCGCAGCTCGATGCTCCCCACGGCCTCGCGGTGGAGCGCATGGGTGGGCAGCCCCACGGCGCCGAGCATCCGCTTCACCTGGTGGTGGCGGCCCTCGGTGATGCTGACCTCGACGGTGCGCGCGTCCCTCACGCGCACCTCGGCCGGTCGGGCGGGGCCGTCATCCAGCGGCATGCCCTGGCGCAAGGGCTCCACCTTCGCGTCGTCCGCGCCGCCATAGACGGTGGCCACGTAGCGCTTGGGCAGGTGCGTGTCCGGCGAGGTGGCGTGGGCCACCAGTTTGTCATCGTTGGTGAAGAGCAGCAGCCCGGTGGTGTCCACGTCGAGCCGACCCACCGCGTGCCACGTGAAGCCCGTGAGTTCGTCCGGGAGCTGGGGCAGCAGCAGCTCGAAGACGGTGCCCACGCGGTGCTGCCTCGCGGTGGAGGACAGCACGCCCGCGGGCTTGTGGAACGCGAGCACGTGCGTGGGCGCCTCGGTCGACACCAACTTGCCGTCCACGCGCAGCACGGCGCCCGGAGGCACGGGGGCCAGGTGCATGCGCACCACGCGGCCGTTGACGCTCACGCGGCCGGCCTGGATGGCGGCCTCGGCCTCCGCTTGGGGCAGGGCGCCTGCCCGCGCCAGCGCGCGCGACAGCCAGTCGGGCTTCTCCCGGCCCTCCCAACGGCTGACTCGAGGGGGCTTCGGCTTGTCGGGTTTGCGGGACATGGGGGGCGGCACCATACCCGCCCCGGTGGCCGGGCGTTGGACAATGACGCGTCCGACGTGCGCTCACGGCGACTCGGGGGCGGGCTCCTCCATGGCCTCCTGGTGGACAGGGGACACTCCCACGGTGGTTCCCTGCTTCTGGGCGCGGCGGGCCTGCTCGATGGAGACGATGGCGTGGATGAGCCCCACGTGGCTGAAGGCCTGCGGCATGTTGCCCAGCATCTCCTGGCGCTCCGGGTCGATCTCCTCGGACAAGAGCCCCAGGTCATTGACGTAGGACAGCACCTGGCCGAGCCGCTCCTCGGCCCGCTCCACCTCGCCGCTCAGCGCGAAGCAGCTCGTGAGCCACAGCGTGCAGAACACGAAGGTGCCTTCTCCGCCCGGCAGTCCGTCCTTGCGGTCCAGGTAGCGGTACACATGGCCGTCGCGGGTCAGCTCCGCGTCAATGCGCTCCACCGTGGCGCGCACGCGGCGGTCGTCCGGTGGCAGGAAGCCCGTCAGCAGCACCTGCAGCGCCGAGGCGTCCAGCGCCGTGCTGCCGAAGGCCTGCACGAAGGCGCCCGTCTTGGGGTCCACGCCGCGCGTCTCGATGGCCTGGCGCAGCTCGTCTCGGGCGCGCCCCCAGCCTGTCAGGTCCGCGGGAATCTCCGGCACGCGCTCGAAGAGCTGGATGGCGCGATCCAACGCCATCCACGCCATCAACTTGGAGAACACGAAGTGCTGCCGGCCGCCGCGCGTCTCCCAGATGCCGTCGTCCGGCTCCTTCCAGCGGCGCGCCGCGGTGTCGGCCACCTGCCGGATGAACTCCATCCAGTAGCGGCTGATGGGGTTGGCCTGCTGGACCGAGTACGTGAGGCCCAGGCGCTTCACGAGGAAGAACATCAGCCCGATGAGTTCCCCGTAGGTGTCCATCTGGAACTGGTCGAACGCGCCGTTGCCCGTGCGCACGGGCTTGCTGCCTCGGTAGCCATCCAGGAACCCGAGGTTCGTCTCCTGGAGCAGCCGCTCGCCGTTGATGCCGTAGAGAATCTGGAGTTCGTCGGTGCGGCCCGCGGTGGTGCGCAGGAGGAACCGCGCGAAGTCTCGGGCCTCGTCCTCGTAGCCGAACGCGCCGAGCGCCCACAGCAGGGCCGACGAGTCGCGCAGCCAGCTGAAGCGATAGTCCCAGTTGCGCACGCCCCCGATTTCCTCGGGGAGAGACGTGGTGCCCGCGGCGATGACGGCGCCTGTCTCCGCGTACGTCAGGCCCTTGAGCACCAACAGGCTGCGCACCACCACGTCCCGGTGCGCTCCCTCGTACGTGCAGCGCCCCGCCCACGAGCGCCAGAAGTCGGCGGTCCGCTCCACCCGCGTGCGCAGGTCATCGGCCTCCAGCCGCTCGGCCTTCATGTCCTGGGGATGTCTCCAGGTGAGCGCCACCTCGCGCGTGTCGCCCGCCTTGAGCACCGCGCGCGAGTCCGCGCCGCCCTTCGCGTCCGACACGAGCGGGCCCAGGTTGCTCTGCAGCAACAGGGAGTCCGCGCCACCGAAGATGACCGCGAGGTCATCCGCCAGCCGATGGAGGAACGGCGTGGTGCGACCGAAGTCGAAGCGGGGCGAGAACGTCAACGCCACGTCCACCTCGCCCTGCTCGCAGCGCACCAGGCGGATCAGCAGGTGTCGAGGATTCGAGATGACGAACTTCCCGGGCTGGCGCTCGTCCTCCCAGCACGGCAGGCAGTCCGTCACGGTCAGCACGCCGGTGTCGGTGACGAAGCGCGTCTCCAGGATGTTCGTGTCCGGCAGGTAGCGGCGGGAGACGCGAGCCTCGCCCACGGGCGCGATGCGGAAGAAGCCTCCCTGCTCGCGGTCGAGCATGCAGGCGAAGACGGGGCTGGCGTCGAACCGGTGGAAGCACATCCACTCCCACGTTCCGTCCCGAGCCACCAGCCCGAGCGAGTGGCAATCGCTCACGAAGGCATAGTCGGAGATGGGGGGGTAGTCGTTCCCCACCGGTCGCGTGAACTTCGTCTTCTCGGAGGTCATGCGCGACATGCTGCGCACGCAAGGACGCGACGAGCGCCCGGGCCGCTCGGGCTGGCTGGCTTCCAGGACGCCGCGAGGAGGATCGCTCGCCGGGCTCCTGTCGTGGCCGTCAGTCCTCTCGCGCGTCTGTCTCCTCGGCGGTCGGAGAGGGCAGGCGCTTGCGCACGGTGTGCAGCGCGGACAGCCACAAGCGGGCCTCCTGGCGCGTGAGTCGCGAGCGGCGCAGCGGCGCGAACAGGTCGCGCACGGCGGTGCGGCCTGGATGCGCATCGACGAGGAACCCGCCGGACGTCAGCAGGGTCTCCAGGGTCTCCTCCACGCGCGCCAGCTCCGCGTCCGTGGCCGCGACGGGCAGGGGACCCGGCGGAGGCGCGGACCGCTCCAGCACGGCCATCCGGACCTCGTAGGCGTACAGGAGCACGGCCTGCGCCAGGTTGATGGACGGCTGCTCGGGTGCGGTGGGCACGGCGGACAGGTCATGACAGCGCTCGACCTCCGCGTTGGTCAGGCCGCTGCGCTCATCTCCGAAGACGAGCGCCACGGGGCCCTGCGCCGCGCGGGCGACCAGCTCCTCGCCCACCGCGCGAGGCGACATCCGCCGCTTGCCCTCCACCTTGCGAGAGCTGGTGCCCACCACCCAGACGCAATCGGAGACAGCCGCCTCCAGCGAATCTGGGCGCTTCACGCCCTCCAGCAAGTCCTCCGCGTGGACCGCGAGGCGCCGCGCAGGAGCGAGGTCCTCGGCCTCGGGCGTCACCCAGGCCCAGTCCGCCAGGCCGCAGTTCTTCAGCGCGCGGGCGGCGGCACCGAGGTTCTCCGCGTTGCGCGGGCGCATCAGGACGAATCGGATGGGAAGCACCATACGGCGCGCACCTTATCGCCACCCTCCGGAAGAGGACGCGCCCGAGTGAGCCCTGTCCGCAAGGGGCCGCTGCGCCGAGTACACCGCAGGGCTTGCTCGCCGCCTCGCCCACCGGACCCGGGCAGCCGGTCATCCCCGGAGTGGAGGGCGTCCGGGCGAGCGGCGGAGCGCGGCGGCCTCGCGATGCCAGGCGCGAGGGGGCCGCCCTACTTTTGAGGCGACGGGGGACAGACCTCCTCCGTGTTCACGGAGGGAGGCGCGATGGAGACGTGGAACCAGATGTCATCGGATGCCGTGCGGACCCACACGCCGACGCAGGTGAACCGGCGCATCGACGCGCACGTGGAGGCCTGCGTCCGCTCCATGGCGGAGCGCGGCGACCGCGTCGCGATGAGCCAGTACCTCGCGAAGCTGGAGCGGGAGTGGGACCTCAACCGCGCCGTGTCCGTGGGGGCATCGGCGCTGGCGGTGCTGGGCCTGATGATGGGCCGCCAGGACGGCGGCCGGTGGCGCGTGCTCAGCGGCGTCGCCGCGGGGCTCCTCCTTCAGCACGGGCTCTTGGGCTTCGGGCCGCTCGCCGGGGTGATGCGCGCGCTCGGGGTGCGCACGCGCCGGGAGATCGACCTGGAGAAGTTCGCCCTCAAGGCGCTGCGCGGCGACTTCGAGCGCATCCCCAGCGACGGGGGGCCGCTGGCTCGCGCCAACGCCGCCCTCGTCGCCGCTCAGTCCTGAGCCTGCTTCAGGGCACCCCAGGCGTGAGGTATCCGCCCCCCAGCGCGGGCAGGGACGCTCGGTTGACAGGGGGCGCCTGCCGTCCCGTGTCTCGCTGATCGAAGAAGCCGTTGAGCCCCGCGATGCCGAGCGAGAAGTTCGTCACCCAGCCGGGGTCGGGCTTGCCCGCCGCGGCGTTGATGTCGAACGGCCGCGCGAAGTGCAGGC
This sequence comes from Myxococcaceae bacterium JPH2, assembly GCA_016458225.1. Lineage (NCBI taxonomy): Bacteria > Pseudomonadati > Myxococcota > Myxococcia > Myxococcales > Myxococcaceae > Myxococcaceae bacterium JPH2. Next base: position 155,909 of record JAEMGR010000012.1, read on the forward strand.
GCAGCAGCAAGGGCCCCAGGGACACGTTGAAGCCGACCACGGCATTGAGGACGCGGTGGTCCCACAGGTCCTTCGCGCCGTCGCCCACGCCGCCGGTGTCCATCGCCACGATGGCCTCCAGGTCGCTGAGGAACGCGACGCGGATGATGTCGTTGAGGGGCAGCTGCATCTCGACCGTGGAGTAGACGAAGTGCCGGCCGAGCAGCCACCGCTCGTCACCGAAGTTCACGCCGCGCAGGGTGTCGAAGCTGGAGAGGTAGTACGAGCGCGCGTACCGCCCGCCCAGCGTCGTGCCCGTGCCCAGGCGCGCGAAGATGTTCGTCCGCCCGTAGATAGGGAAGTAGCGCTCCGCGTCGAGCCGCACGTTGCTGTACGCCTCGTCGTTGAAGGGCTGCACGCCCACCGTGGCCTCCATCAACACGCTGCTGCCGGACAGCGGCCCTGTGGCGTAGTGGTACTTGATGCTGTCGTACCCCAGGCGCCCGCTCAGTTCGGTCTGGAAGCGGATGGCCTGGTTCTTCGCCCGCCACTCGCCGAGCAGCGCCTGGTTCGCCTCGTTGCGCTCGGGGAATGCCAGGTAGAACTCGACGGGGTCATCCAGGAAGTACTTCGTGCCGCCCAGACTCAGGTCGCCCTGGAGGTACAGGAAGGTACTGAGCGGATAGCGGTAGCTGCCCAACACGCCGAAGTAGCGCTCGGCGGACGTGAAGAAGAGGTCCTTGTTCACGTCCTTGAACGTCTGATCCACGCGGAAGCGGAGCGATTGGAAGAGACCGCCGCCCCACGTCGCGCGCTTCTCGTCGTTCACGTAGAGCAGCAGGCCGTCCGTCAGCTCGAACGAGCCGTACACCGCCAGGGTGAGGATCATCTGGTGGTTGCGCAGTCGGTCCGTGGCGGAGGCGAAGACCTGTCCCACGAAGCCGCCACCGCCTGCTCCGGCGAAGCCGAAGATGGGCCCGAACTCCAGGTTCTGCCGGGCGAACGGCCGATACTGCTGCGCGTCCGTCAGGGGACGGATCGCCAGCGGACCGGGAGGCTCGGCGGGCGGCTCCTTCTCTTCCTCCAGCGCCAGCATGCGCGGCGGGCGCAGCAGGGACGGGCGTCGCTCGCCGGACAGGTGGAACAACATCCAGAGGGAGCCCTCGGGGCCGGGGCCTGGTTCGAACACGCCGGTGGTCAGGTCGGTGCGACGCACCAGCCGTCCATCGGGCAGTCGCTCATGCAGGTCCGAGCTGCTGTGCGTGTACGCGACGAAGAAGATGCGCCCGTCCGGAAGCGCGACGGGATCCGCCTCGTCGCGGTCCTCGGAGGTGAGGCGCTCGGCGGGGCCCGGCGCGTCGGGCTTGATGCGGAACAGGTTGTACTTGCGATGCGACGTGGCGTCCGACGTGTAGATGATGCCGGTGGGACCCCAGGTGAGCTGCCGCTCCGCGAACACGTCGTCCGTGAGCTTGCGCGGCGCCGCCTTGTCACCCGCGGCCAGGTCCACCATGTAGACATCGCGCAGGCCCTTGTCGTCGATGCCGATGAACGCCAGGTAGCGCTCGTCCGGTGAGAACGCGGGCGAGTACACGGCGACGATGCCTTGCTTGTCGATGCGGACCGCGCGCCGACCGCCGGTCTCCAGCTTCACCGCGAGGCTCGGGTCGCGATCGATGCCAGTCCGGATCGCCGAGCGTCGGACGAGCACATCCGTGGCGTGTTTCTCCGCGGAGTGACCGTAGTCCTGCACGTAGAGCACGTCGCGCCCTGTCACCTCCGCGACGAACGCGAGTTTGTCTTTGCCCACCGCGAAGTTTCGGCCGGAGACCGGATGCAGCGATTCGATGCCGGGTTGGCCGTCCGCGGCCACCTGGACCGTCTTCTCGGGCATGCGCGGATCCAACAGGTACAGGCGGCTCTCTCCCGTCTCCGGGATGATGGTGCGCACGGCCAGCACGTACCCATCCGGGCCGCTCGCCATCGCGGTGACGATGCCGGGCAGGTCGGAGAGTGAGTCGAGCGCGGGCGCGGACTGCTCCGAGCCCAGGTACGTCTTGAACGCGCGCCGCTTCAGCCAGTTCTCGAAGCGCGCCGCCAGCCGCTTCGGATCATCTCCCGTCAGCCGCTCCAGCAGCTCCTCGAACTTGAGCGACGGCGAGTCGCGCGAGCCGCCCACCAGCCGCGGCGACTCCTCCAGGATGCGCTGCGAGATCCCGTCGCCGTACTCGTCCTCGAGGAAGGCGACGCGGGTCTGGCCCACCTTGTAGATCCACAGGTAGCCGTAGGGCCCGGGCGAGAAGAAGTCGAGGAACGCATAGCCCTTCATCAGGTCCGGGTTGACCAGCAGGTCGCGCACCAGCATCTCGGTCTCGGGGTCCAGGCCGCGCTTGGCGTAGAACTCGGCGAGCCCTTCGATGAACCACAGGGGCATGTTGCTCAGCGGATCCCCGAAGACCTTGGCCTGCTCGGCCACGGTGCGGACCTTCTGGATGGTGAACTGGTGGGTCAGCTCGTGGCTGCTGATCTCCTCGAAGAGGCGATGGTCCCCCAGGTACGGCAGGGTCAGCTTGAGGTCCTCGGTGCTGGTGACACCCAGCGTTCCCTCGGACACGGGGAACACGTTGGTCTGAAGGAACTCGGCGTAGCTGTTGTAGAGGATGTACGGGAACGTCTGGGTGGGGACGTACTTGAAGCGCCCCACGAGGTAGCGGTATGCCTCCTCGATGACGGGCACGGCGCGCTCGGCGACCTCGCGCTCGCGCTCGTAGAAGTAGAAGCGCACGCCGCCGGTCTTCGCGCCCAGCGTCTTCGCGTAGGTGTAGTTGAAGCCTCCGTCCGAGTCGCCCAGCAGCAGCGGGCCGCTCACCACCGAGGTCCCTCCGTCACCTCCCGCCTGCGCCAGGACGCCACCATCGGCGTTGGGCACGCCGCCATCCGGGCCCGCGTTGGCCGCGGCGATCTCCTGGGGCAGCGGGCCCGCGTCGGACGTGTCGACGGGGATGTTCGCGCTGGGGATGGGCTTGCTGTCCGCTGGCGGCGCGATCGGCGGGGTGGCGTCGCTCGACTTCGTCGCGATGGGGGCCGCGGCTTTGCTCGCATCCTGGGGGGCCCCAGGCTGATCATGCGCGGTGTGCTCCGGGGGCTTGGCGAGTCCCTCCGCGTCCGGGCCCACGAGGATGTCCACGTGGCGCCAGGCGAGATCGAACGTGTTGACGGGGGTCTTGCCCGCCTGACGGGGGATGACGAACACCTGGGCGGCGGCCACCCCCGGAAGGAGGAGGGCCAGCAGCAAGGCGGTCAGGCTGGAACGGGGGTTCACGAAGGCACCTCTGGGGTAGAGGAGACAGGCGTATCGACGGCTTGGGAGAAGGCTCGCTCGCCTCCTCGGAACGTACAAGCGGCTCGATTGTTTCTTTGCGTTACGGTGTACGTCCAGCGGGCCGGCTTGCTCGGCTTGACGGGACTTTCGTTGGGTCGGCCCGCCCGGTATGGATGGGGGTCATGAAGAACAGCCTTCTTGCATTGACTGGCACCGTGGCGCTCGTCGTGGGTTGCGGCAAGGACTCCACCCCCCAAACGAAGGCCGAGTGTCAGCTTGACGCCATCGACCTGTCGGCCTGTGACCGTTCCAGCCTCGCGTCTCTGCAGAGCGAGGGCATCTGGAACATGAACCTCACGTTCGAGGACGGGCTCATCGCGCCCGCGACCCTGCGCTATTCGCCGGGGGCGCCGTTGATCATCGGACTGGCGGTCTCCAGCAAGCAGGTCACTCCGGACACGGTGTTCCTCACCAGTGAGCTGGCGGCGACGGATGGGACGCCGCTGACGTACGCCTTCGCGGGCTGCCGCGCGACGAGCCCGACCCATATGTCCGGCATCATGCGCGTGTGCCGTGATGGCGCCCTGACGCGCCGTGGCACCTTCGAGGCCACGCGCGTCGTGCGCAAGGCGGGCGAGTCCGTGGGCTCCGGGGTGGACCTGGTCTCCGAGACGGCGCTGCCCCACGGCGCGGCGTCGAGTGTCTTCGTCTCCGGCAACTACGCCTACGTGACGGCGCGCGAGGAAGGCCTCTTCATCTACAACGTGTCCGACCCGGCGCATCCGGTGCAAGTGGCCGAGCAGAAGATCTCCGGCGAGACCTGGAACGACGCGGTGGCGACGGGCACCACGCTCTACGTGGGCACCAATGGCAAGGGGATCCGGATCTGCGACGTGGCGGACCCCACGAAGCCGCGCTGCGACAAGTCGCTCCTGGCCGACAAGTCGGTCGCGGTCGAGTCGATGGTGCTGGACGGCAACCTGCTGTACTCGGCGTCGCCCACGCCGAACGCGGACGTCATCATCCACGACGTGAGCACGCCCGCGTCGCCGGTGCTGGTGGCGCGGTACACGGTGGAGGGCAGCCAGCCGCTGGTGGGTGACCGGCCGCTGAGCCTCGCGGTGGTGAACAAGAAGCTCTACGTGAGCCATTGGACGTTCGGGCTCACGGTCTCGGATGTGACCACGCCGAAGACGCCGAAGCTGGTGGGGCGCTTCGCGGGCCCGGCGACGAACTCGCTGGCGGTGGGCGCGATTGGCGACCGCATGGTGGCCTTCCAGGGCTCGGATGCGTGGGGCGGCACGGTGCTGTCGCTGGACGTGACGACGCCGACCTCCATCGCGCAGGTCTCGCAGTTCGCGTCGCGCCCGGAGGTCTCGGTGAGCGGGATGGCGATGTCGGGCACGACGCTGTACGTCGCCAACTTCCAGGATGGTCTGCGCGTCTATGACGTCGCGGCCCCGGGGGCGCCCAAGCTGACCGGTTACTTCAACACGTGGGAAGAGAACGAGAAGCGCGGGGCGGCGTACTACGAGGGACTGGCTGCCGTCCGCGTGGCGCCGGACGGGCTCGTGTACGGCGTGGACACGGCTCGCGGCATGCTCGTGTTTCGCAAGGCGCAGTAATCGCGGGCGCTGTTCCTCGGCGCGTCAGCGCTCGAGGAACGTGTTGCTCGAACCGGGACGGTCCAGGCTGGCGGCGCGAGCCTGGGCCAACTCGTAGCCCGCGCTCTGCAGGGCGACCCGCGCGGCATAGACATCCTGTCGCGCGGCGGCTTCCCGGGCCGTCTCGATGAGCGCGCGGGCCCGCTCGGAGTGGACGACGACGAGCCCCTGTCCCGCGCCGGAGGCGCTCTCACGGACCGAGGCGAAGCTCTGGTCCGCGACATCGAGGGCGTGGCCCACGTCCACCTCGCCTTGCTCCAGGGCTTGATCGGCCGCGACCATCCACTGTCCCGCGGACTGGATGCCTGCGAGCCGCCCCTGCCTCGCCCGCTCATCGGTGTAGGCGCGCTGCTCGTAGGTATCCACCTGGCCTTGCACGGCATCCGTGCGCGCCTGGGCCTGGGCATCGCGCTGGGCCACGTCTTGTTCCAACTCCTTCACGCGAGCGCGCAGTCGCGCGACCTCGTCTTGAGTCGCGGGAGCGTTCTCGGGCTTGGTGGCGGGCGAGGCCGTGGGCGCGCCCGGCTGCGTGGGCTCGATGACTTCCGCGCCACCGAAGCCCACCGCGTTCGAGTCTTGAGGCGCGGCGTTCGGTCCCGTGGCGGTAGCGGCGTTCGCCTGGGGAGTGGCACCGCTCTGCGCCGTGCCGGATCCGCCCGTGCCCGCAGCTTGCGCCGCGGACTCCTGAGTTGCGGTGGACGATGCACCGCTCGTCGCCGGAGTCGTGCCGGACTGCTCGGTGCCGCCATTCGAAGTCTGCGCGGAGGTGTCCGACGGCGCGCCGTATCCACCCGACGCCGGTGACTGCTCCGTGTCCGTGCCGGTCGTCGCTTCGGTGCCCGAAGGATTCGCGGTGGTGTCCGTGGATCCACTTCCGCCGGTGGCGGGCTCACGGACAACGGGTGGGGCGATGGGGGCCGCGGCCTCTTGATTGGCGATCTCGCCCGTCGTGACAGGCGGCTCGCCATTGGGGAGCAGGGGAACGACGGCCCCCGCGGCCATATAGGGATCCATGGGGACCTGCACCGTGTAGCCCTCGGGCGGGCGATAGCCGTCCACGGCGTCCCGTGCCTGCTCATAGGAATCCTGGAGCGCGGCAGCGGCGGGGTCGCGGATGCCTGGGTCCTCGGGCGGGCTGGGAGGCGTGTCCTGCGTCTGGCCGAGGCACAGGCTGGCGGCGATGGCGATCCACAGAGGCATGCCGCGAAGGTGTTCACGCGGCGACGCTCTCGCCCATCGGCGAGGGCCGCTCCGCCCGCTTGTCGCGCGGGGGAGCGAGCCCGGAACGTCAGATGTTGATGCGCAGGCCCACGCCCAGGTCGAACGTGGGGGCAGGCACGGAGGTCTGCTTCAAGATGACCTCCGACTGCTGGGTCTCCGGATTGAAGCGGCGGATCTCCGGCAGATCCATCGCGAGTCGGAACGTGCCGCCCTTCTGGCCGTAGTACACCGAGCCGTAGGCCTCCACCGTGAGGTAGGAGAGCGCGCGATGCACCACGTTCAACCGCGTGGTGAAGGAGCGGTCGGACAGGTTGCCGAGCGTGAACAGGTTGAACGTCGTCTTGTCCAGGGACCCCGGCTGGGCCAGCAGCACGTAGAGCGCCGCGTAGTGCCGAGCCGCGTAGAACGGATCGAACTGGTTGACGAACAGCAGGTACGGATACGCCTCGCGAGTGGTGTAGCCGGTGGAGTTGTAGAAGTACTCCACGCCCACCACGGCGGTGTCGTTCTCCGAATAGGCAAACGTGTGGTTCGCGCCCAGGGTCGCCTGGGGCGTGAGTCCCGTCGGCGTGTCCTCGGTGATGAGGCCGAGGTTGCCGCTGCTCAGCACGTCATGAACGGAGACGCCATCGGGCAACTTGTAGACCGGCAAGTCAGACCCGCGCTTGAGCGCGAGTTCACCGTACATGTCGATAGGGCCTACCGCCGACGACACGTCGATGCCGAGCCGCGTCTTGCGCCCCTTCTGCGCCACCGCGCTGACGCCCACCTCGGCGGGGCCGAACACGGCTTCCGCGCGCAGCGCGCCACCAATCTTGCCCAGGCTGTCCGCCGGCCCCGCGTTGTCCAGCATCGCGATGCCGTAGAAGTTCCAGCCCTTGGACTCCCAGGGCACGTGCACCTTGATCATGGACGCGCCGGTGCGCAGGTCCACGAAGGCCAGCGGATCCCTGCGCTGTGGCGACAGGAAGTCGGTGGGATTCCAGATGGTGCCCGTGCCCCACTTCACGTGCTGCTTGCCCACGGTGAGGAACACCGTGCGCTCGATGTCGAAGCGCAGCCACGCTTGATCCAACAGCACGCGCGGATTCGCCGCCGCCGCGCCGGAGAGCGACAAGGCGCTGCCGCCCGTGGCCGTGGCGCCCGAGGGCCGGGTGGGGTCGTAGCTCAACCGGCCCACCACCATGCCGCGCAGCCGCTCGGTGGGGCGGGCATCGAAATACCCATCCACCAACGTGGGCGCGGTGAGGCTCGTATCGGAGAACGAGCGCCCCGCCGCGCCAGACGCGCTGGCGCGCAGGTAGAACTGACCGCCAATCTTCAGCGGATCATCCGTGGACTCCGCGGTATCGAACGCGTTGCGGGCGGCGCCCCCAGACAGCGATGCCGCGTCGCGATCCACCAGGTCCGGCGACTGCGCGGACCCGGTCCGATCCGGCGCCGAGTCCGAGCCATTCGTATCCGCGGGCGCTGCCGCGGCCTCGGCGGGGGACGCCGAATTGCCTCCCGACCCTGCTCCAAAGAGGTTGTCCTCGGAGGGGCGAGCGTCGGAAGAGGTCGCGGCCGGAGCGGGCGCCGGCGCGTCGCCGCCGAACAGCGCGCTCTCATCCGGCCGAGACGCCGGCTCCTGGGCCTGCGCGCCCACGTGCGCGAGCACCAGGGCCAGCGCGGTGGCCCTGCCAAGGGTGCGGGAGCTCATCGGCTCTTGCTCTCGAGCCAGGCCTTGGTGAAGAGGTTCGCCTCCAGCGAGTGGAGGTCCACGCTCTTGATGGCGATGACGGTGGAGTTGGCCTTCTCCACCTCGTCATAGATGCGAATCTGGTCCGGGAACCACACGTCGGCGTTCTTGGACTCGCTGAACAGCTTGCGCCACGTCGGATAGTACAGCGTGCGCATCAGCCGGCCGGACAGCGCGAACTCCTGGCGCTTGAGGATGTTGCCCGAGTCCATGTCCACCCACAGCTCCACCATGGGGTAGGCCACATCGACGTTGGCCTTCGCCTTGAGGATGAGGTGGTGGACCTTGTACTTGCCGAGCGTCTCCTCGCCCTTGTCCGAGGGGTCGAACTCCTCGGCCAGACGAGACTCGTCGAAGTCGGCGCGGCGGCTGTCGGTGCCCGCAATGCGCTCGCGCTCCGTGCGCCGCTCCCACTTGCCCACGTTGGGGTCGTAGCTCCAGAGGTTCTTGTCCAGCCGCAGGTAGCCCTTGCCGGCCTCTCCCTTGGGCTTGGAGAAGAGGATCATCAGCTTGTCGTCCGCGTCGCGCCGGTACACCCACGCCTCGCGGGCCACGTCTGTCTTGTCCTTCTCCTTCTGCTCCAAATAGACGAGCGCCTTGTAGTCGCCGCCATTGCGCTGCCGGTCATCAATGACCTGCAGCATCTTCGTCATCGTGGGCGTGTCCAGAGCGGACGCCACGCGGGCGGACAGCAGCGCCGCGGCCACCACCGCGGCGGACAGCAGTTTCGAGAGCGACATGGGATTCACCCGATGTGGTGCATCGCCGTGACTGGCTTGAGCCGCGCGGCGAGGAAGGAGGGGATGAGCGAAATGGCGGTGGTGCACGCGGTGATGAACAGCATCGAGCCCAGCATCACCTTCGGACTCACGGCGAGGGTCAGCGTCTCACTGAGGATGAACACCGCGACCACCTTGGGCACGGCGATCTGCGCGGCGTTGACGAGGGTGCACACGAGCAGGCCCAGCCCGGCGCCCGCCAGCGTCCCCAGGGCGCCCAGCGTCAGGGCCTCCATGAGGAACATCCAGACGACGCGCGAGCGCTGCATGCCAATGGCGCGCAGGGTGCCAATCTCTCGCGTGCGCTCGCGGATGGCGATCCACAGCGTGTTCATGATGCCCACGCAGATGATGACGAGCAGGATGGCGATGAGCAGGCCGGAGAGGATGTTGAGCGCGGTCAATGTCCACTTGACGAAGGAGATCTCGTCCTCCCAGTTGGTGATGTCCAGCTTCTGCCCGGTCCACGCCTCGCGGTTGACGGTGTCGAACTTCATCCAGAACGCGCGCGGATCATTGTCCATCAACTCGTAGCCGGCGGCCGCGAGCGTCTGACGCAGCCGCGCCTGCACGGCGGGCACCTGCTTGAGGTCCTTCAAGTACAGGAGGATGGCGCCGGTGGTGTCGTCCTTCAGCCGGTAGAGCGCGCGCAGCGTCGCGGACGGGACGTAGACGTTGAAGCTGCTCAGCATGCCCACGTTGGCCGCGATGGCCACCACGCGCACGTCCACCGTGTTGTTGATGCCGCGCATCGTGGGCGCCACGATGGTGACGGTGTCGCCCACCTTCACGCCGAGCTTCTCGGCCTGCTGCTGGAAGATGAGCAGCGTGTTGGGCTCATTCAGTCCATCCAGGGTGCCCTCGCGAATCTGGAGCACCTTGCGGAAGCCCGTCTCGGTGGTCACGTCGATTCCGCCGATACCGGCCTGCACGGAGCCGGTCTCGCTGACGACCTTGGCCCAGCCGCGCCCGCGCTGCACCGCGTAGTCCAGCTCGGGCACGTCCTTGCGAATCTGCTCCATCACCTTGGGGAAGTTGGTGACGACCGGCGCGGACTGGCCGGCGGCGAGCTTGTAGAAGCCGCCCACGTTGACGTGGCCGGTCATCAGCGTGGTGGCCGAGCGCAGCATCGACTCCTGCATGCCGCTGGACAGGCCTTGCAGGATGACGAGCAGCGCGGTGACGCCCGCGATGGCGCCGCCCAACAGCAGCGTGCGCCGGCGATGGGTGCCGAGGTTGCGGAAGGCAATCAGGAAGAGTTGGAACATGGCTCACTCGTCCGTCTGCATCGCCCGGAGGGGCGACACGCGCGCCGCGAGGAACGCGGGGTAGAGGGTGGACAGCGCGGACACCACCAGCACGATGACGAACGCAGCCACGAGGATTCCCAGGCTGAGCGTCGGGTGGAGGCGGGGACCGGAGAAGAAGAAGTACAGGGTGGGGTTGCCCGCGGGGATGCCCGAGTGCCCCCACATCGCCATGAGGCCACTGCCGAGGAGCGCGCCGGCCGCCCCGAAGACGAGCCCCAGCACCAGCGTCTCCACCAGCACCATGCTGAGCACCAGCGAGCGCTGCGCTCCGATGGCGCGCATGGTGCCAATCTCCCGCACGCGCTGGAGGGTGGCCATCATCATGGCGTTGTTGATGATGACCAGGGCCACCACGAAGATGATGAGCACGGCGATGGCGAGCACCATCTTCGCCATCATCACGAACTGCCCGATGATGCCCGCGGCCTGCTGCCACGACACCACGCGCAGGGGCAGCTTGGCGTCCTTCGCGGACTGCTGAAGCTCGGCCAGCGTCTCCTTCAACTTCGAGGGGTCCTTGAGGATGACGGCCGCGCTCAGCACCATTCCCTTCTCGACCTCCTGCTGGTTGTAGACGCGCTCGGCCAGGTCCTCGCGCCGCAGGTGGCCCATGCCGTCCATGCCGTCCTTCTCGTTGAGCAGGCCCGGCGTCGCATCCGCCACCAGGGGCGCGGCGGCGCTGCCGAAGAGGGTGTCCTCGGCGTTCTCGCGAGCCACCGCCGTCACGCCGCTCTTCTTCTGGATCTCGGCGATCTCCGCCTTCCGGTCCGGCGTGAGGTAGCCGTACAGGTCGCGGAAGGTCATCAGGTCCATGAGGTTCAGCCCGCCCGCGAGCTGCGACTCCTCCAGTCCCTTGAACTGGTAGGTGCCGTAGATGCGGACGTTCACGCTCTGCACGTAGCCCGTGCGCGTGAAGGCGGTGATGGTGAGCGCGTCACCCAGCCGCAGCCGGTACAGCTCCAGGAGCGGCGCCAGGTCCTTGTAGAACGTGGCGTAGCGGGCATCGAAGTTCTCGTCGGTCGTGGCGAGGAACGAGGCCAGGAGCTTCTCCAGGTTGGGCTCCTTCGTCCCGAGGTGGTTCTGCAGCCGCTCGATGGCCAGCTTCGTCTTGAGCGGATCCAACTGCAGGGCGAACTCGCGAAGCTGCTGCGTGTTCTCCTTCACCCAGCGCTGCATCTCCGGGTCCTTGGCGATGAGCTTCTTGTTGATGTCGCGCTCGCGCTTGATGAGGTCCAGGCGGCGCGCCGTCTTCAGCTTGAGGAACTCCTCGTAGAAGTACTTGGACAGCAGCATGCCGCGCTTGCCCGGCGGCACCGGCTGGCCGTCCACCAGCTCCATGCGATCGAAGCTCTTCTGGAAGGCCTCCAGGTCCGTGCCCGCGTAGCGCAGGTAGAGGATGGAGCCGTCCGGGAGCAGGGGAGCGATGCGGTTCTCCAGGAACTCCAGCGAGCTGAAGGGGTCCTGCTCGAAGCCGACCCAGAACGCATCCGAGCGGGCCTTCGCGATGGCCTCTTCCTCCACGGGCTCCAGGGCTCCGTCGGACAAGAGGGCATCCTTGTTGGCCAGGTCGGACTCCAGCAGCGTGACGATGTGCCGCACGTGGCCCTTGAGGCTGTCGAGCTTCTCGCGCAGCTCGGGCGTCTCGCCGTGGTCCGCGCGCTGGCGGTACAGCTCACGCAGCCGCGCGAGCAGCAGGTCCACGGTGTTGCCGGAGGTCACCATGGCGCCGCTGGTGCCCATGGGCACCACCGTCTTCACGTTGGGGTGCTTCTCCAGCAGCGGCTTGATGACGCTGAAGTCATCCACCGCCGCCAGGTCCGGCTCGCCGCCCATCTGACCGAAGAGGCCCAGCTCGTCCTTGGAGTGGTCCGAGTAGACCTGCAGGTGTCCGGCGATGCTGCCGATGATGCTGCGGCTCATGGCCGTGTCGACGCTGTCCACCAGGCCGCCGCCCACGACGACGAGCAGGGTGCCGAAGAAGATGATGGCCCCGATGAGCAGGTTGATGCGGCTGGCGAACAGGTTGCGAAACGCGACCTGGATGAGGAGTTTGAGCTGTCCCATGACCTAGTGGCCCCCGCCAGCGGCCATGGCGCGCTGGGCTTCCGCGGAGGAGATCCGGTCGAGGATCTTCCCGTCCGCCAATCGCACGACGGCGTTCGCGTGGTTCATCACCTTCGCGTCGTGGGTGGAGAAGATGAAGGTGGTGCCTTCCTTCTGGTTCAGCTCCTTCATCAGGTCGATGATGTGCTGGCCCGTCACCGAGTCCAGGTTGGCCGTCGGCTCGTCCGCGAGCACGAGCTGCGGCCGGGTGACGAGCGCGCGCGCCACGGCGACACGCTGGCGCTGACCGCCGGACAGCTCGTTGGGGCGGTGCTTCGCGTGCTGCGCGAGCCCGACCTGCTCGAGCAGTTGCATCACGCGGTCCTTGCGCTCGGCCTTGTTCAGCTTGCGCTGCAGGAGCAGCGGGAACTCCACGTTCTGGAAGACGCTCAGCACCGACACCAGGTTGAAGCTCTGGAAGATGAACCCGATGGTGTGGAGCCGCAGGTTCGTCAGCTCCTTCTCCGTCAGCTTCTTGGTGTCCTGGCCCGCCACGCTCACCACGCCCGCGGTGGCCGTGTCCACGCAGCCAATGAGGTTCAGCAGCGTCGTCTTTCCGCTACCCGAGGGGCCCGCGATGGAGATGAACTCCCCGGGGAACACCTGCAGGTCCACGCCCCGCAGCGCGGGAACCACCACCTTCCCCAGGCTGTAGTCCTTCGTGACATCGGCGATGGAAACAATGGGGGACTGTCCGGCGTTCATGACGTACGTCCTTTCGAGGCCTTCCCGCGAGTGGCGCGCCACCGCTCGGAAATGCCGGCCATCTCGGCCAGGTAGAATTCTCCAAAGTCATAGGCCTCGCGCACATGCGGCTTGTCGCCCAGCGCGGGGTTCTCCAGGGCTTCCTTGCACAGGCGGATGAAGCGCTTGAGGGACTCCTCCGCGCTGCGCATCCGCGTCTCCCAGCCCTGGGTGCTGATGACGTAGTAGTGCTTGCGGTCTCCGGGCACGCTCACCGGCTCCACCAGCCCCGCGGCCAGGCACTGGCGAATGTTGGTGGAGACCGACGCGGGGCTCACCTTGAGGAGCCGCCCGATGCGGTCCAGCGACAACGGCTCGTCCGCGAGCATCAGCAAGCCATGGATGCGCCCGGCGATGCGCGTGGCACCTTGCGACTCGAAGTGCAGCCCCATGGCCTCGACCAAGCGTTGCTCAGCCGCCTTCAACTGCTGCATGTCGCCTCCGAGCCGCCCCTCGCGTCACTCAACGTCGAGGTCGGCATTTATTGAGTTCAGTTCGTTCAGTCAAGACTGAATGAACTGAACGCCGTGTCACGAAGGCGTGAACGGCGGACATTCGAAGCCCCTCGTCTCCAGAGCGAAGACGAGGGGCCGGAAGTGCGGCGCGCGGCGTGAGCGAACCGCTAGTACGTGTCGGGCGAGGCCGAGGAGCCCGACTTCGTGTCGGGGTTCATGCCCTTGTCCTTGGTGGAGCCACCGGTGCCCTGGTCCTCGGGCGAGGTGCCCATCCCGGAGCCACCGGTGCCAGGGTGAACGGAGGAATCGGGCGAGGTGCCCTCCGGGGTGCTGGAGCCACCGGTGCCGGTGCTCGGCGCGCTGCTGGGCGCAATGCTCTTGGCCACGTTCTTGGTGTCCTTCACCTCGAAGCTGGCGCGGATCTCCTGGCCTTCCTTCAGGTTCTTGGCGGCCTTGAGGCTCGGGTCGGTGAACTGCGTCTTGCTGTCCACCTCGAGCGGGACGACGGCGCCCATGTGGTCCACCCAGACCATCTTGCTGTTCGCCTTGACGACCTTGCCGGTCAGCTCCTGCTGGCCCATCGAATCCCGAGTCATGCTGCTGGCGCTGCCCGCGCTGCCGCTGCCGCCCTGATCCATGGAGCCCGACGACGACGAGGTCCCGGACGCGCCCTGCATGCTGTCCGAGCCCGCCGCGCCAGAGCCGCCTTGCGCCGCGCCGGAGGTCTGCTGCCGCGCGTCCTGGCTGGCGCTGTCTCCCTGCGCCAGCGCCGCGCCCGAGCCCAACATGGTCATCGATACGAACACCCCAACCAGCTTCTTCATGGAAAGCCTCCTCGTGATGACATGGGACGGGAGGGGGGCGTGGGCCCCCCGCCAGATCGAGGGGGGCGTGGGCCCCCGCCACGTCAAAACTAGGTGCGGGGGCTTGCGGGCACAGCCCCCGAGCGCCCGGGTCGCGCGTCCGCCCCCACACCGGGCCACGGGCCAGGGGCCCGGCGTGCGTGTCGGCGAGTCGAACGCAGGCGCCTGGGTGGCTTGATGCGGACAGGGCTTTCCCCTACCGTTCGCAAGACGTGCATTCCCGGCCTCTTGGCCGGCACCTTGCCAGGAGACCGTTCCCGCGATGCCCCCGCCCGCCAAGCCGTCGCCCGCCCCGGAGCTGCCGGTTCCGTCCTATCCCGCCATCGAGTCGTACATCGAGCGGGCCACCCCGGAGGAGGTCGGCGCCTTCTTCGGCTCGGTGAAGACGTCCCTCACGGACCTCAAGGGCCCGCGCGCCGAGCAGGGCAAGAAAGTCCAGGCTGCGATCGCCCGCTCCGAGGAGCTGCTCAGCATGCTCGTGGACGTCCGCGAGCGCCTCGTGGCGGAATCGAAGGGCGGTAAAGGCAGGAAATGACTGAGGGTCGGGTGAGTCAGGCCACTTTTCTCACCCGCACCAAGCAACCCGAGAATCCCTCGGACCGATAATCAGAAAAGAGCCATTGGATCATCCAGCGGCTCCCGGTTTTCGCTGGCACCAGCGCGTGGAGGCAGTGATGAGCGTGAAGATTGACGGCGGTATGATGGGCCCCAGCAACATGCGTCTCAACACCCAGATGACGACGGCGCGTCAGACCCCGAACACCACCTTCGGCGCTCGGGTTCAGTCGGGCCTGAACAACGCGGCGGGTGCGGTGGGCGCGGGTGTGGGCGCGGTGGCCGGAATGGTTCCCGGCGGCAGCATCGTTTCGGCGGCGGTTTCGTCCGCGCAGACGTTCTCCGGCAGCGCCGGCTCGGGTATCGCGGGCGGTCCGTACGCGGGCACCATGAGCGCGGGCGCGGGCTCGGCGTCGCTGCTGGCCGGCGCGGGCGCGGTGGCGTCCACCAACGTGGGCGGCTCCACGGGCAGCCCCAGCACGCTGGGCACCAGCGGCGTGGGCGGCAGCGTCGGTGACCAGGTCAACGGCAACTTCAGCCTGGGCCAGATGCAGAACGACAACGTGAAGCTGCTGAACCTGCAGGCTGCGATGCAGCACGAGTCGCAGGTGTTCACGGCGGTTTCCAACGTGATGAAGTCGCGGCACGATACGATCAAGAACTCGATCGGCAACGTCCGCTAGCATCCCACGCTGGCGGCGACTGACCGGAGCAAGGAGGGCGGCCACGACGGCCGCCTTCCGTGCTTCCGGCCCTTGGAAAGGAAGCGCGGCGTCCCATGGCGGAGACCTCGGAGATCTCGAACAGCTTCGTCCCCCTCACGCGCCAGCAGGCCATGGTGCTGTTGGAGTCGGGCTACCTGTGGCTGGACATGGGCCACTACGACAAGGCGCGGGAGCTGTTCGCGGGCGCCGCCGTCCTGATGCCGCGCAGCGAGGTTCCCCAGATTGGCCTGGGCGCGGTGGAGTTCGCGCAGGGCAAGCATGACAAGGCCCTCCAGGCGTACCGCGCGGCCCAGCGGCTCGCGCCGCACTCCGCGCTGCCGCGCGCCCACGCCGGCGAGGCGCTCCTCTTCATGGGGAAGGTGCCCGAGGCGCTCAAGGAGCTGAAGTCCGCCATGGATCTGGATCCGGAAGGCGACGGCGGTCGTCTGGCCCAGGCGCTCATCCAGGCCAAGGACGCGGGGGCCCTGCCTCCGCCCAAGAAGTAAAGGGGTGCGCTGATGGCTGTCGGTGGCGTCGGACGTGGGGGTGGAAAAGGCCGCGCGGGTGGCGCGAAGGGGGCGTCCGGCGGCGCACCCGCGGCGGGCGCGTCCTTCGGCGCCAAGGTGGACCGCGCGGAGTCTCTTGTCGGGCCCTCAGGTCTGGTAGGCTCCAGCAACGTTCAGGGCCCCCAGCCCATGGATCCGATCGCGGCGCAGGCGTTCGCCATCGCCCGGCGGCTGAAGAACGGGGGCTTCAAGAACAAGGAAGAGGCGACGAAGGCGCTCGTCTCCGAGGTGCTTGAGGAGAAACTGCGCATGAAGTCCGACGCCTTGACGAGCCGGATCGCGGATGCGTTGCAGGATGATCCCCGGCTGAACCAGGTTCTCGAGCGGCTGTGGTCCAAGGCCGAGTGAGCGCTCCGCTTGCCTCTGGGTGAAGACAGGAAGGTCATCCTGGAGAAGTACGGGCCCTACGTACGGTCGCTCGCGGCGACCGTGCGCAAGCAGTTCAGCGCCCAGCTCGAGCTGGATGAACTGATGGCCTACGGACAGATTGGCCTGCTGGAGGCCGCCGAGCGCTTCGACGCGAAGGTGGGCGCCAACTTCCTCACCTTTGCCCACTACCGCATCAAGGGCGCCATCTTCGACGGCCTGAGGAAGATGGGGGTGTTGCGGGGCGCGGACGCGCGCACGGCGTACCAAGGGGAGCGGGCGGCGGCCTATCTGGGAAATCTTTCCGATCGCGAGCAGGGCGCAAGCAACCGCGGCACCTCATTTGACGATGATGTCAGTGACATCTCGAATGCTGTCGCGGGCCTGGCCCTGGTTTTCGCTGCGGGTCAGGATGGGGCGGAGGCGGCGGGGTATGTGGATGAGTCTCTTCCGGCGGATCAGCGGATGGAGGCCGAGCAACTGAAGAACCGGGTCCGCTCGGCCATCGAGAAGCTGCCGGAGAAGGAGCGCAAGCTCCTGCAGGGGTATTACTTCCAGGGCCGTACACTGGAAGAAGCGGGCGCGGAGATTGGGCAATCGAAGAGCTGGGCGTCGCGGCTTCATGCGCGCGCCATTGATAAGCTCAAGGAACTTTTGACCGAGGAAGAGGAACTCCCTCCCTCGGCGGATGCAAGGAGGGTGTCACATGGCGGCTCCGATGAGCGGCATCTCCGCGGGTCAGGTAGCGCAGCAAAAGCTGCAGGACCAGGGCGCGCAGCAGACGAACAAGCAGGGCGCCTCGAAGTTCGACGGAGTTCTCGCTAACAAGGCCCAGGGCGCGGGGCAGGTGGACGCGGCCCAGGGCGTGAACAAGGCCCAGGCGGCTCAGGCCACGCAGCGCGCGGATGCCGTGCGCCAGGTGGAGACCGTCAACAAGACGGAGAAGGCCGGCCTGAACAAGGTCAGCGGCGCGGCGCAGGAGCCGGCGACCGCTCGCGGCGCCGAGGCCGTGGACGCCAAGTCCGAGACGGCGAAGGCCGGCACGTCGCGCGGCGGCGAGATGATGTCGAAGATGGTGGGTGACCTGGAGAAGGGTCAGCTCAACCTCGAGAAGCTCATCAGCCAGGCCGGCTCCGGCAAGAACTTCTCCAACGGCGAGCTGCTGTCGCTCCAGGCGTCCATGTACAAGTACTCCCAGGAGATGGACCTGACCTCCAAGGTCGTGGAGAAGGCCACCAGCGGCCTGAAGGACGTCGTCAAGACGCAGGTCTGAGTCATCCACCCGCCGGTCCCTGGCGGAAGCGAAGGGCGGTCCCTCGGACACGAGGGGTCGCCCTTCCGCGTTTTCCAGGGCGCCTGTAAGCTACGTTCCGCCCATGAATCGCCGACCGTCCGCGTTTGCCGCGCCGCTCCTCGCCTTGCTGTTCGTCACGGGTTGCTCCATCGAGCTTCAGCATGAGCTGAACGAGGCGGACGCCAACGAGATCTACGTCCTGCTCAGCAAGAACGGCATCAACGCCAAGAAGGAGAAGGAGGAGGGAGGCAACGAAGTCCGGTTCATGATCACCGTGCCCAAGACGGACGCGGCGCAGGCCGCGGAGCTGCTCAAGCTCAACTCGTTGCCTCGGCCGGTGGAGAAGGGCCTGTCTCACTTCGCCAAGGGCAGCATGGTGCCCACCGCCACGGAGGAGCGCGCGATGCTCCTCAAGGCCATGGGCGGCGAGGTCTCCAACGCGCTCAACCAGATCGACGGCGTGCTGGAAGCGCGGGCCATCGTGATGGTGCCGGAGAACAACGACCTCACCCAGCCGGAGAACCGACCCATGCCGTCGGCTTCCGTGTTCATCAAGTACCGGCCCGGAGATGGCGGCAAGCCGCCCATCGAGCCGACCGCGGTCAAGCAGTTCGTGGCCACCGCGGTGCCGGAGATGAAGCCGGACGCGGTGACGGTGCTGATGACGCAGGCGTTGCCGCCGGCGGCGGAGACGGACTCGGAGAGCCGGCTTCAGGACGTGCTGGGCCTGCGCATGACGGCCTCCAGCGCGGGGACGTTCAAGATGATGATGGGCGGGGCCTTCCTGCTCGTCCTGGCGATGCTGGGCCTCACGGCGTGGACCTTCATGCGCGGAGGCGCGAGCGCCGCTCCCGCCGCGCGGCCGGCTCGGGGTCGCGGCCGTCCTCCGGAGGGATGACGCGAGCCCTTCCGCCGGGCACCCACCGCGGCTCCTTCCCGAGCCGCATCTCCCCCCTCCAGCGGGCTCCAGCCGGGCCCGCGAGGTGACCGTTGGACACGTTCTTCACCTCGCTCAACAAGCGCCAGACGATGCTCTTGCTGACCGCCGTCACGTTCGGTGGACAGGAGAGCCTGTCGGCGCTGGAGCATCTCCCGGAGGAGGAGGGGGACCTCTTGCGCCATCGCGCGCAGGAACTCCTCCAGGTCCCCCGTGAGAAGCGCCTCCCGGCGCTGGTGCAGGAGATCAAGCGGCTGGTGAAGGACCGCCGAGGCCAGCTCTGGAGCGCGGATCCGGAGCGGGTGGCGGCGCTGCTCCAGCGCGAACGAGGCGCCCTGGCCGAGGTGGTGCTGCGCGCGCTGCCGGGCTCGGTGGCGGAGGCCGTTCGTTCTCACCTGCCGCCGTCTCGCGTGAAGCTCACGCGGGAGATCCGGCCGCAGGTCCTCGACATCGTCCGGTGGAAGCTCGAGGAGGTCCTGGCCCGGCAATCGGGAGGGGCCGCCGCGGCGGGCTTCAAGTTCGTGGACGTGTTGCTGCTCCAGACGCGCGAACTCCTGACGGTGAGTGATCGGCTCGGGGCCCGTGTGCTGGGGCCCGCCCTCGCGGGCTTGCCCGATGGCGAGCGCGACGGGGCCATCGAGCAGTTGCCTCCAGACCTGCGCGTGCTCGCGACCAAGTCCGTGGCCGCCAATGCCCCGCGCAAGCTCCCCGAGGAGGAATCGCGGGCGCAGCTCGATGCGCATGGAGGCGTGACGAGCCTGGCGAGTGCCATCCGCAGCGCGGGTGTCCAGCGCGTCGCGCGCGCGTGTGTGGCTCAGAACCCCGAGTTCGCCGCGCGCATGTTGGAGAAGCATCGCGGAGAGTTCGGGCAGTTGCTCGCGCGCTGGGTTCGTGAGGAGCGCTCGCGTCCGACGGCGCGTGGAGATGGCGGACGCACGGACATCGTGATGGACCTGGAGCGGCTCGTGACGCGTGGCCTCATCGAGCGCCCCGTGCGGCTCACGGCGCCGCCTCCGCGGCCCATCGCTGTCCTTCCTCCTCCTCCCGGTGCACGCAAGCCCGCGGCCGCTGCTCCGCGTGCGGAGGCTCCTCGCGCGGAGGCTCCTGGGCCTGCTCCTGCGCGTCCCGCGTCAGCTGCTCCTGGGGGCGATGCGGAGCGTGGGGCCAGCGCCGTGGCACGAGGGCCGGGTGGAGCCCTGCGCGCACCCGCTGGGGCGTTGCGAGGCCCGGCGGGGGCCCTGCGGCCGCCTTCCGCCCAGCGTGGCGGAGGCGCGCGCGGTGGTGAGGCCGCGAGCGGCGCGGAAGGCGAGCCTCGCCGTGACTTCATGGCCGAGCGCGCCGCGCGCCGAGCCGGAGCTGCTTCGTTCCGCCCAGGACGTCCTGAGGGCGAGGCGGATGAGGCGCGCCCGCGCCCGTCGGCGGATCGTGGCTCGGCGGTCTCGGCGATGCCGCGCCCCGCGGGCGAGGGCGCGGCGGATGGCTCGCGGGTGCGTCGGCCCCCGCCTCCCGAGCGAGGCTCGGCGGTCTCCTCGATGCCCCGACAGGACGACGCGGAGGGCTCGCGGGTGCGGCGTCCTCTCCCGGAGCGGGGCTCGGCGGTATCGGCGATGCCTCGACCGGAGGGCGAAGGCGCGGCGGATGGTTCTCGCGTGCGTCGTCCTCCGCCTCCCGAGCGGGGCTCGGCGGTATCGGCGATGCCTCGGCCGGAGGGCGAAGGGGCGGCGGATGGCTCGCGCGTGCGTCGTCCTCCGCCGCCTGATCGAGGTTCGTCGATAGGCCCTCCGCCTCGCCGCGAGCCGCCGTCTCGTGAGGGGCGCGCCGCTCGACCGGATCCCGATGGCGCTCGCATCGGCCCGCCGCCGTCTCGGCTTGGCGCCGCGCGGGGGGCTCCTCCCAGTCGTGAAGAGGGAGCGGAGTCTCGAGTCGGGCGACCGGGTCGTCCCAGTGCGGCCGACGCCGGCTCTCGCGTCCAGCGGCGTCCGGATGCGCCGGCTCCCGAGGGCGATCCAGATGGCTCGCGGGTGTTCCGCTCGCGCAGCGGCTCTCGCCCCGTGGCGCGCCCGGCGGAGGAGCCCGAGCGGCCGCCTCGGGTGGTGGCGGGGCGCTCCGCCACGTCGGCGTCCATGGCGGCGCTTCGTCCGGGTCACGAGGGGACCTCGGTGGGGAGGCGCCGCGGGAGTTCGGGAGTCGAGCGGCCGGGACCTCCGCCTCCAGGAGGGCGTGGACCGCGCGGCGGAACGCGCTAGCATCCACCCCCCAAGGAGCAGCCCATGGCGATCGGCAAGGTAATCAAGGGGGATGGGACCGCGGAGCCGGCCATTCCGGCGGAGCGGCCCGTGCTGCGTCCGCCCCGCGCCGGCGTGATGAACGCCGAGGTCTTCGAGGCCCGCCAGGGCGCGCATGGCATCCTGGAAGATGCCCAGCGCGAGAAGGAGCGCATCCTCGCGGAGGCCCAGCGCGAGCGCGAGGAGACGATCGCTCGGGCTCGGGAGCAGGGCCGCCAGGAGGGGCTCGCCCAGGCCTCGGAGATCATCCTCCGCGCGAAGATGCAGGCCGGGGAGATCCTCGCCTCGCACGAGCGGGACGTCATCGAGCTGGCGCTCAAGGTGGCCCAGAAGATTCTCGGCCGCGACCTGGAGCGCGACCCGGACCTGCTGGTGGACATGTGCGCGTCCGCCATCGACAACCTGCGCAACGCCCGCTCCATGGTCCTGCGCGTCCACCCCAAGACGGCGGCCGTGCTGCGCGCCAAGAAGCCGGTGCTGATGGAGCTCATCGGCCGCGCGGTGGACCTGGCCATCAAGGAGGACCAGGAGGTCGCTCCGGTGGGCTGCATCGTCCAGACGGAGTTCGGCACGGTGGACGCGCAGCTGCCCACCCAGTTCGAGATGCTCCAGAACATCCTCCTGCCGGACTCGGCCAAGAAGGAAGGGCCGGCCTAGGCCGGCGGAGGCGACCGTCATGGCCATCGACCTGTCGCGCTACTTCGAGCTGATCAAGGACGCCTCGCTCGTACGCGTCCGTGGCCGCGTCACCGAGCTGACCGGACTGGTCATCAAGGCGAGCGTGCCCAACGTCCGCGTGGGCGAGCTGGTCCTCATCAAGAGCCGCACGCGCGGCGCCGTGAAGGCCGAGGTCGTGGGCTTCCAGGGCGATGAGGTCATGCTCATGCCCCTGGGCGAGCTGTTCGGCATCGGGCCCGACAGCGAGGTCATCCCCACCGGGCGCCCCTTGAGCATCAAGTGCGGCGAGGGACTCCTGGGGCGCGTGCTCAACGGCATCGGCGAGCCCATGGACGGCAGCCCCCTGCCGGAAGGGATGATTGACTGGTCCGTGGACCGCGATTGCCCGGACCCCTTCACGCGCCAGCGCATCGAGCGCCCGCTGCCCCTGGGCGTGCGCTGCATCGACGGCCTGCTCACCGTGGGCGAGGGCCAGCGCGTGGGACTCTTCGCCGGCTCCGGCGTCGGCAAGTCCACCCTCATGGGGCAGATCGCTCGCAACACCCAAGCCGACCTCTGCGTGGTCGCGCTGATCGGCGAGCGTGGTCGCGAGGTTCGCGAGTTCATCGAAGACGCCATGGGCGAGGAGGGCATGAAGCGCTCCGTGCTCGTGTGCGCCACCTCGGACCAGCCGAGCCTCGTGCGTCTGCGCGCCGCCTACGTCGCCACCGCCATCGCCGAGTACTTCCGCGAGCGGGGCGGCAACGTGCTGTTCATGCTCGACACGGTGACGCGTCTGGCGCGTGCCCAGCGTGAGATTGGCCTCGCGGTGGGCGAGCCCCCGGCCCGCCAAGGCTACCCGCCGAGTGTGTTCTCCATGCTGCCGCGCATCCTGGAGCGCACGGGCAACTCGGAGAAGGGCAAGTGCACCGCCATCTACACCTGCCTCGTGGCCGGCGGTGACATGGAGGAGCCCATCGCGGACGAGGTTCGCGGTATTCTCGACGGTCACTTCATCCTCAACCGCGCCCTGGGCGAGCGAAACCAGTGGCCCGCCATGGACGTGCTGGCCAGCCTCAGCCGTGTGATGAGCGGCATCGTCTCCAAGGACCACAAGAAGGCGGCCGGGAAGCTGCGCGAGACGCTCGCCACCTACGAGAAGCAGCGCGACCTCATCCTGCTGGGCGCCTACCAGTCCGGCGCCGACGCGCGCACCGACTACGCCATCGAGAAGTACGACTCCATCATCGAGTTCCTCAAGCAGGACACCCACTCGAACTCGGCCTACGAGGACACGGTGGAGCAGCTCATCCAGTTGTTCCAGGACTGAGGGCCCGCCCCCGTCCACGGGGAGGCCCGCGCGCGCCGCAATCCGGGATAGGATGGGGACCCCATGCCCCCGTACCGGTTGCAAGCCCTGTTGGACATGCGCTCCAAGGCCAAGGAGGAGGCGGAGCAGGCCTTCTCCGCCGCCATCAAGGTCCTGGAGAAGGAAAAGGTCGAGCAGCAGCGCCTGGAGGCAGAGCTGGAGCGCCGCAAGCGCGAGCGCAAGGCGCGCGTGACCGAGTACCTCCAGCAGGTGATGGCCAAGGGGGCCGGCATCAACGGCATGAACCTGATGAACCGGTTCGAGGAGCGCCTCAAGGACGAAGAGGCGCAGGTGGCGCTCCAGATCGATCACCAGAAGGAAGTGGTGAAGGCCGCCGAACGGGCCGTGGAGCAGCGCCGGTACGTCATGGCCGAGGCCGCCAAGGAGCTGAAGGCCATCGAGAAGAACAAGGAGACCTGGCAGAAGCAGGTCCGCGCCGAGCGCCAGCAGCGCGAGGAGCTGACGCAGGAGGAGATTGGCAATGCCTTGTTCCTGGCACGCCAGCGCAAGTAACCTCCCCGCGCTCCCCTCGTACCCGGGTATGACGCCATGAGCCGAGTCGACGACGATCGCGATGCAGCGAGGCTGGCCGAGCGCCTCATCCAGGAGCGCAAGCTCGCCGAGGCCAAGACCAAGAAGCGCCAGGAAGGCGAGTCCGTCTTCTCCAAGCTGGTCCAGCAGGGCCAGGCGGAGAAGGCCACTCAGACACACCAGCCTCAGGGCCTGGCCCGCGCGGTGCTCGCGCGCGCCACGCAGAGCGGGCTGACCCAGGGGAAGACCTTCGACGAGCGCGTGGCCCAGAAGCAGGCCGGCGAGTCCGAGCGCGCCAACCAGGGGGGCAAGTCCCAGACGGAGAGCACCGCCGGGCGCGAGGGCACCAGCAGCGCCAGCCAGCAGGCCTCCGCCAACGCGAGCAGCGCCGAGGCGCGCGCCGAATCCCGCCACGTCGAGTCGCGCGAGGACCGCCGCAGCACCGAGACCCGCGACGGCGACCTCTCCAAGGCCAGCGCCAGCGCCGGCCGGGCCAGCTCGGAGAAGGGCGAACTCAAGGCCGAGTCGGACTCGGGCGGGAGCAAGGGCGGTGGTGGTGGGAGCAAGGACGGCAAGAAAGAGGGCGGCGGCGAGGTGGCGGCGGGTTTCCGCTTCAACCCCGCGCTGATGGCGCCCGTGCCGGTGGCCAAGCCCAAGCCGTCCGCGGCGGGCTCGGAGCGGCTGCGCGCCATGGCGAGCGAGATCGCCCAGAAGATCGTGGAGCGCGTGCGCATCGGCACCAACGCGGCGGGCAACGCGGAGTTCCAGCTCGACCTGCGCGGCGACGTGCTCAACGGCCTGTCCATCAAGGTCAGCGCTCGCAACGGGAAGATCAGCGCGGTCTTCAGCGGCAGCGATCGCCAGGTGCTGAAGATGCTGGAGGAGCAGGGTGAAGGCCTCCGCAGCGCGCTGGGTGGCCGCGGCCTGACCCTCGAGCAGTTGAAGTTCGAGGCCAAGGCATGAGCATGGGCGGGCCCGACGAGGAGCCTGGAGTCAACGAGCGCACCATGCTGGTGGACCTCCGGAAGCTGCGGCCTCCGGAGAAGGCGTGGCGGCCCTTCACGTTCCAGAACCTGGAGAAGGTGTCGCGCGAGCAGGGCCTCCTGGCGGAGCGCCTGCGCTGGTTGCGGCCCGCCGAGGGGACGCTGGCGGCGGTGGCCGCGCGCCTCAAGGGCCTCTTCGACGTGGAGGTGCGCCTGTCGGTGGAGTCCGTGCAGGTGCGGCCCATGGCGGAGCTGCGCCGATTCTTGGGAGACCCCGCGTTCCTCGCGGTGCTGGCCCCGGGCGCCCTCAAGGGCCGCGCGGTGATGGAGGTCGAGCTGGCGCTGGCGCACGCGACCGTGGACCTGCTCCTGGGCGGCGCCGGTGAGACGGTGGGCCTGCGGCCGCTGTCCGACATCGAGGAGGGCGTGATGGGCTACGTCATCCTCGAGGCGCTCAAGGTGCTTTCTCCTGGGCTCCAGCCCGGTGTGCCCCGGCCTCGGCTGGATGGCATGGCGCGAGGCGTGGACGAGGTCTCCGCGCGGCTGGGCGAGGACGGCCCCATGCTGGCCGTGCACCTGCACGCGTCCCTCGGGGCGCATTCCGGGATGATTCGGTTCGTGGTGCCGTCGGCGGTGCTGGCGGCGGCCGAGCCGTCGGTGGAGAGCGAGCAGCGGCGGACCCAGGCTCGGGCGGATTGGGCGGCCCATGCCCGGCGACTGTCCACGCTGCGCGACTGGCTGCGCGCGGAGATTGGCGTGGCGGAGATCTCCGGGCAGGACCTGGCGAGCCTCCGCATCAAGGACGTGCTGCTGGTGGACGCGCTGTCGGCGCGGCCCGACCGGGGCGAGAACGGCACCGCGGAGCTGCGGCTGGGTTCCGGACGGGCCGGGTACATGGCCGCCGAGGTCTTCCTCGAGGACGGGCAGTACCAGGCGCGCATCACGGACGTCATCCTCGGCGAGCCGGGCCATCCGCGCGCGGTGGCGGAGGCCGAGGCGAGCGCGCCGGGCGAAGAAGACGAGGACTTCACCAACCCGGAGCTGGACATGCCTCCGGAACTCGAAGGGGCGGCCTTGGACGACGTGAACAAGCCGGAGGGAAGCGACTTGCTTGGCGATGTGCCCCTGCAGGTCGCCGTGGAGCTGGCGCGGGTGCCGGTCACCGCCGAGCAGGTGGTGGGGTTGCGCTCGGGGCAGGTCATCGAGCTGCATCGCGGGCCGGGCGAGCCCGTGGAGCTGTCCGTCAACGGCAAGGTCGTGGCGCGCGGCGAGCTGGTGGAGATGGAGGGCCAGCTTGGCGTGCGGATCCTCTCCCTGGCGGGGTGAGCCCGGTGGACCCGGGCAGGCGGCCAGGACTGCTCGGGAAGGGTGGGGGACCGTGGCGGTCCGTCGTCCGGTGAACTAGGCTCGCCCCCCAGCCATGGCAGTGTTCCGTCTCTTCTTGTCGCGCCTGTCGCTCGGCGCCGCGCTGGTGCTCGCTCCGTCGGGTGTGCTGGCTCAGGCTCCCGCCCCAGGCGCATCCGCGGCCCGACCCTCGGTTCCCGCTCCTGTTCCCACCGCGGTCGCGGATGCCGGCGTCGGCGAGGCCCGTGCGTTGGCAACCTCCCCGGTGGCGTCGCCCTCGACGACGGACGGGGCGAACTCAGCGGCGGCTCGGCAGGCGGAGCTGGCCCAGGAGCTGGGCACGGGCGCTCCCGCGGGCATGAGCGAGGAGCCCGAGAGCCTCGCCTGGACGCTGGTGCGCACGCTGGCCGTGCTGGGTGCGGTGGTGGCGTCCATCTACCTGACGCTGAACGTGGGCCTGCGCCGGCTGATGGGCCTGCAGGGCGTGCCCATGGGGCGTCCCTCGGTCATCTTAGTGCTGGAGCGCGTCCCGTTGGATCAGCGCCGCACGCTGTTCGTGGTGAAGGCCGCGGACGAATACCTGCTCGTGGGCGGCGGAGGCGGCGAGAGCGGCCTCCAGTTGTTGTCGAAGTTGGACCGGGAGGCCGTGGAGCGCATCCGCGCCGAGCGCCCGCCCTCCAACGTGGTGTCCCTGAGTCCCTTCCTCCAGAAGCTCCTCTCCCGCCGGACCGGTGGCTCGACGCCGCCGGGAGTCTGAAGGTCGTCACGTGAACTCCTCGTCGCCCGCAGCCCGCCGTGTCTCCCGCGTCTCGCCGTGGCTGTTCGCGGCCGCTGTCTCGCTGCACCCCCTCGTCGCGCTGGCGGCCAAGAAGCCCGGGGGAGGACCGGTGGTGCCGGACCACGTCGTCAACGAGACAGTGAGCTCCGACTCGTTCACGTCGCGCCCGCTCATCCTCGTCCTGGCGCTCGCGGCGCTGTCGCTGGTGCCGTTCGCGCTGATGATGGTCACCAGCTTCGTGAAGATTTCGGTGGTGCTCTCCATCGTCCGCTCGGCGCTCGGCACCCAGCAGATTCCGCCCACCCAGGTCATCACCGGCCTGGCGGTCATCCTCACCGTCTACATCATGGCCCCCGTGGGACAGGAGATGTACCGGGCGGGTGGCGTGGACATCTGGGCGCGCGGCCCCGGAGTGTTCTCGTCGGAGACGGTGGGCACCATGCTCAGCGCGGCCGACCGCTCGAAGGAGCCCCTGCGCGACTTTCTCTTGAAGAAAGTCACGCTGAAGGACCGCACGCTCTTCTACAGCCTCGCCAAGAAGATGCGCAAAGAGGAGGATCGCCAGGACGTCCAGGAGAAGGACTTCATGGTCATCGTCCCGGCCTTCGTCGTCTCCGAGCTGAAGGAGTCCTTCCAGATCGGCTTCCTGCTCTTCGTGCCGTTCATCGTCATCGACATGGTGGTGGCCAACATCCTGCTCGCCCTGGGCATGCACATGCTCTCGCCGACCACCATCTCCATGCCCTTCAAGCTGTTGCTCTTCGTGCTCGTGGATGGCTGGTACCTCATCGCCAAGGGCCTGGTCATCGGCTACCTGTAAGGAGCACTCGCCCCCATGAATCAGCTCACGGTCGTCACCCAGGAGGCGCTGTTCCTGGTGCTCGTCGTCTCGGCGCCGCCGGTGCTCATCAGCTTGCTGGTGGGCTTCCTCATCTCGCTGTTCCAGGCCACCACGCAGATCCAAGAGCAGACGCTCACGTTCGCGCCCAAGGTCATCATCGTCTTCGGGGTGCTGGCGATGACGGGGCCGTGGATTGGCAGTCAGCTGCTGCGCTTCACGTTCCACGTGTTTGACCGGTTCCCGGCCCTCATTTCTCGATGAACGTCGCGGAAGCCCTCGCCCAGCTCAGCGGGCGCACCAACCTCTCGCTCGTCATCTTCACGGTGGCGTTGGTGATGTGCCGGGTGATGCCCGTGCTCATCTTCAGCCCCTTCCTGGGCGGGGAAATCGTCCCGTCCGAAGTGAAGATGGGCGTGGGCCTCTTGCTCGCCGTGGTGCTCTTCCCGGTGGCCAGCGAGGGCATGCAGAACATCCCCGTGCGCGCGCTGCCGTACATGGCGCTGCTGATCAAAGAGGTCTTCCTCGGCACGGCGCTGGCGTTCATCGTCAACACCGTCTTCGACGCGGCCCGAGTCGCGGGGACGCTCGCGGACACGATGGCGGGCAGCAACAACGCGCAGCTCTACGTGCCGCAGCTCGGGCAGCAGGTCTCGCTCTTCTCCAGCCTCAACGTGCAGCTCTCCGTGGTGCTTTTCCTCACCTTGGATGGCCACCACATGGTCATCCGGGCGCTGGCGGAGAGCTTCATGACGGTGCCGCTGCATGGCTTCCCGCACTTCAGCCACGGCTTCTGGCCGTTCTTCGACCTCATCATCCGCGTGTTCGCGGACCTGCTGCGGGTGAGCCTCGCGCTGGCCGCGCCGTCCATGCTGGCCACGTTCCTGACGGACCTGGCGCTGGGGGCCATCAACCGCGTGGCGCCGCAGATCCAGGTCTTCTTCATCTCCATGTCCATCAAGCCGCTGGTGGGCGTGCTCATCGCGTTCATCGCCATCCAGCTCGTCATCGAGCGGATGCAGACGGAGATGGCCGGCATGCTGCGCATGCTGCAGGACGCCATCCGGCTGCTCGCCTAGGCGCTCCCGAGGGCTCTTCCATGTCCGACGAGAGTGGCGACAAAACAGAAGAACCGTCGCAAAAGAAGCTCGATGACGCGCGCAAGAAGGGGCAGGTCTGGAAGAGCAAGGACCTGACGGGCGTGGCCGTGTTCATCGCGGGCCTGGGCATCGTGAAGGGCACGTGGAGCACGGTGGAGCAAGAGGTCACCGCGCTGTTCCACTTCACGTTCGAGCACATCGCGCATCCCGAGACGCTGGCCGAGGCGACCTCGCAGTCCCTTTACCTGGCGGTGCGGACGTTGCTGCTGCTCACCGTCCCGGTGGCGGGGGGCGCGGCGGTGATGGGGGGGCTGCTGGAGTTTCTCCAGGTGGGCTCGCTCTTCACCATGGATCCGCTGATCCCCAAGTTCGACAAGCTCAACCCGCTGGCCGGCTTGAAGAACATGTTCAACAAGAAGGCCATCGTCGAGCTGCTCAAGAACCTCATCAAGATCAGCGTCGCGGCCTACGTCGTCTATGGCGTCGTGCGCGACGCGATGCCCATGGTGGTGGAGACGGTGCGTCAGGACACGCGCGCCATCATGGGCATCATGGGCGAGCTGGTGTACCGGGTCTGCGTCCGCATCGGCCTCCTGTTCCTCCTCTTCGGCATCTTCGACATCTGGTGGCAGCGCAAGTCCTTCATGAAGGACATGATGATGACGAAGGAGGAGGTGAAGAAGGAGTACAAGGAGAGCGAGGGCGACCCCCATCACAAGGCCAAGCGCAAGGAACTCCATCAGGAAATCATGGAGGGCGCGCAGATGGAGGCCGTGAAGGACGCGGACGTCATCGTGACCAACCCGGACCACGTCGCCGTGGCGCTCAAGTACGACCGGGATGCGGACGGCGCGCCCCGGGTGCTGGCCAAGGGCATGGACTCGCGGGCCGAGCGCATCAAGGCCATTGCCCGCGACGCGGACGTGCCCGCCCTGCGCAACGTTCCCCTGGCCCACGCGCTCCTGCGCGTGGAGGTGGGCCATGAGGTCCCCGAGGAGCTGTATGACGCGGTGGCCGAGGTCCTCAACTTCGTCTACGGGCTGAAGAACCCGCCGCCGGCCGCGCGCGCGTGAGTGGCCATGCGGCTATCATCGCCATCCGGAAGAGGGCGCCATGAGCAGTGAAGACGAGGCCGAGCTTGCGATCGCGCTCAAGTACGACAAGCAGACCGACGGCGCCCCTCGCGTCGTGGCCAAGGGGATGCGCCTCAAGGCGGAGAAGATCCGCGAGATTGCCAAGCAGTACGGCATCCCGGTCATGCGCAACGTGTCCCTGGCCAACGCCCTGTACCGGGTGGACGTGGGACAAGAGGTTCCCGAAGAGCTGTACGACGCGGTCGCCGAGGTCCTCAACTTCGTCTTCGCCCTCCAGAATGAGCAGGCGGGCGGGAGCTGAACGGGACTGGACGCCACCCCCCCACCTGGAGTGAGGTTCTCCCACCATGTCCAGAATCAATAACCAGCCTCCCAAGGCACCCCTGTGGCCCTGGGGGGGACCTCGCAGCGTGCGCGAGCGGCTGGTGGATCCGGCCCAGCTCGAGCGCAAGAAGCTCCGCAAGGCGGGCAACCCGAAGAACCCGGCGCTGGCCTCCGCGGCCCTGCTGGACTTCATCGGGCCGGCGCACTCCTCCGAGGAGCTGCGGCTGCCGCTGCCGCCGCACCCCGAGGGGCACGACGCGGACCTGGAGGGCTTCAGTGACCGGCCCCAGCTGGCCAGCGTAGCGGGTCGAGGCGATGGCGATCAGCGCCGGATGCTGGAGCGCGGGCTCGCCAAGGTGAACGCGCCGCCGGACCGCCTGGACCGCCTCAAGGCGCTGCTCAGCCGCGAGTCCGCCATGCTCAATCTGGTGGGCCAGGTGAACAGCGAGACGCAGGAGATCCTCCGCCGCATGTGGGCGGAGCAGAAGGACGAGGGCTTTTGAGCATGGCGGTGCTGGACCCGGAGAATCCCCAGGACGAGGCGAAGCTCGTCGCGTCGCTGCAGCGGTGGGCGGATGGCAAGGCCACGCTGCGCGACGTCCGCGGCTACTCGGACGAGGAACTGCATGCCATCGCCAAGACTGCCTACTACTTCTTCTACCAAGGCCGGGTGAGCGAGGCGCGCACACTCTTCCAGGGGCTGTACGCGGTGAACCCCACCGACGTGTACTTCGCCAAGGCGCTGGGCGTGGTGGAGATGGCCGCCGGAAACGGGCAGGGCGCGCTGGCCGCCTTCGACGTCGCCGCGAAGCTCGCCCCGCAGGACGCCTCCGTCTACGTCGGGCGTGCCGAGGTCAAGTTGGCCATGGGACAGAAGCAGCAGGCCATGGAAGACCTGCGGCGTGCTGCCGCGATGACCCCGCAGGACGATCCCGTCATCCGCAAGGCTGGTGCCATGCTCTCCGCCCTCGGGCGTCGGTGAGCGCCGCGCGAATGAATGTGAGTCCAGGATAGTCTGTTAAGCTTGGAGTAATCACCTCAACCCATTGGAGAGGCAATGACCACCCCGACGAATGCGAAACAGCCCCCCCCGCTTCCGCCGGAGCCGCCGGAACTGGCCGTGAAGCGCGAGAAGCTGCTGGTCGACCTGGAGGCCCAGGCCAAGGTGGCCACGGGGACCTTCCAGCAGGTGCTGCGCAACATGCGCAAGCTGGTGGCCGCGACGGCCCCCACCGCGCCGCTGGATCAGCAGCTCTACGGTGACGTGAAGGACGCGCTCAACCGCTTCATGAAGGACCCCATCCTGCCGCCGCCGCCCATCCTCGGCCAGGTGGTGGAGTACCTGCAGTACCGCATCACCACCTACGGCATGACCATCCAGACCGCGGTCATGCAGATGAACCCCGAGATTGGCGCGAAGCTGGCGATCACGCCTCCCGCTGGCGCCGCTCCCGCCGCCCCGGCTCCGGCCGCGGGCACCCGTCCCGCCGCTGGTGCCAAGGACGGCTTCGAGTCGGGCGGTAAGCGTCCGATGTCGCTGGACGGCACCTCGACCGCGCCTCCGTCTGATCCCAAGGCGGAGCAGCAGCAGCTCGAGTCCTTCAAGGCGTGGATGAAGAACCCGAGCCTTGGAAAGTTGAAGGGTTAGGCGTCCGGGACGCGGCTGGAGACCTGCTGAACGTGGGAAAGAAGAAAACTGGAAATTCCCCACGAAACTCTCAGCAGCGTCCCCGGATAATCTGCTTGTAGCTTCCTCGCGTTCCAAACCACTCGCTGCACTTTTTGGAGGGTAGAACCATGGCCAGCGGAATGAGCAACATCGTCTCCACCGCCATCTCGACGTCGTCGTCGCAGCGTTCCTCGATGGACGAGATGATCGCCCAGGCTCCTCCGGAGCAGCGTGGCTTCCTGGAGGCGCAGAAGAAGGTTCAGCAGGACTCGCAGGTGATGGAGATGATCACCAACCTGATGAAGAAGATGGACGAGATGGCGAAGGCGGCCATCGGCAACCTGAAGTAATCCAGGTTCGAGTCGGCACCTCTGGCCCTGTTCCGGCGTCCCTTCGGGGAGGCTGGGGCGGGGCCGGCGGCGTTTTGGGGGCCCACGCAGTCGCAAGGCCCGAGGGCCTCGAGCTGATCCACGGGGTAGGGCGAAAAAGGCGGGGAAAATCGGGAGGACGCAACTCCTCCGGGGCCTCACCGATAATCAGTACAAAGCTTCCCAACGCTTCTCGAATCCAGAGGGTAAAAATCATGGCCAGCGGAATGAGCAACATCGTCTCCACCGCCATCTCCACGGCGTCCTCCCAGAAGTCCTCGATGGACGAGATGATCGCCCAGGCCCCGCCGGAGCAGCGCGGCTTCCTGGAGGCGCAGAAGAAGGTTCAGCAGGACTCGCAGGTGATGGAGATGATCACCAACCTGATGAAGAAGATGGACGAGATGGCGAAGGCGGCCATCGGCAACCTGAAGTAATCCAGGTTCGAGTCGGCACCTCTGGCCCTGTTCCGGCGTCCCTTCGGGGAGGCTGGGGCGGGGCCGGCGGCGTTTTGGGGGCCCGGGCAGTCGCAAGGCCCGAGGGCCTCGAGCTGATCCACGGCGCGGGCGAAAAAGAAGAAAAAATCGCGAGCACGCAACACAGCGGCGGGCGTTGCGATAACCTCTTCAAAGCTTCTCCACACATCTCGCAGACAGAGGGCAAATCCATGGCCAGCGGCATGAGCAACATCGTTTCCACCGCCATCTCGACCGCGTCGTCCCAGAAGTCCTCGATGGATGCGATGATCGCCCAGGCCCCGCCGGAGCAGCGTGGCTTCCTGGAGGCGCAGAAGAAGGTTCAGCAGGACTCGCAGGTGATGGAGATGATCACCAACCTGATGAAGAAGATGGACGAGATGGCGAAGGCGGCCATCGGCAACCTGAAGTAATCCAGGTTCGAGTCGGCACCTCTGGCCCTGTTCCGGCGTCCCTTCGGGGAGGCTGGGGCAGGGCCGGCGGCGTTTTGGGGGCCCGGGCAGTCGCAAGGCCCGAGGGCCTCGAGCTGATCCACGGCGCGGGCGAAAAAGAAGAAAAAATCGCGAGCACGCAACACAGCGGCGGGCGTTGCGATAACCTCTTCAAAGCTTCTCCACACATCTCGCAGACAGAGGGCAAATCCATGGCCAGCGGCATGAGCAACATCGTTTCCACCGCCATCTCGACCGCGTCGTCCCAGAAGTCCTCGATGGATGCGATGATCGCCCAGGCCCCGCCGGAGCAGCGTGGCTTCCTGGAGGCGCAGAAGAAGGTTCAGCAGGACTCGCAGGTGATGGAGATGATCACCAACCTGATGAAGAAGATGGACGAGATGGCGAAGGCGGCCATCGGCAACCTGAAGTAATCCAGGTTCGAGTCGGCACCTCTGGCCCTGTTCTGGCGTCCCTTCGGGGAGGCTGGAGCGGGGCCGGCGGCGTTTGGGGGCCTGGTGCCAACCCGCGCTCCAGCGAGCGTAAGCGCCCTGTGGGACTGGCAACTTCTCCGCCAGTTCGATCGATAATCAGGAAAACGCATCATTGGAAAACGAGGAAGCAATCCATGGCTCCCCCTTCGATTTCGAGCTCCGCTCCCCGCACCACGGCGACCCCGGCGACCAGCCGCACCACGCAGGCCCCGAAGTCGAACAGCGCGGACCCCACGGCGGCTTCGCAGGACGCGGTCTTCCAGGCCTACCAGAAGATGCTGGAGAGCTCCCCGTCGGAGAGCCTGACGCCGGAGAACCGGGACCAGTACACCCAGGCGGTCGTCGGCCAGACGAAGAACGCCTACGCGAGCTTCATGGGCAACCTGGGCGAGGCGACGGGCAAGGCGACGCAGGAGAAGATCGACAAGAAGGTCAACGAGTACCTTCGTGATCACCCGAACGCGTCGCTCGACGACATCAAGAAGAACGTGAAGGACATCTACAGCAAGGAGTCCTCCTCGGCCTACATCTTCAAGTCGATCATCGACAAGTCGATGAACGACATCATGGCGAAGGCGAAGGCGCAGGCCGAGCAGTCCTGGTAGCTGGAGAATCGCTTCCGAGCCGCCCCCGTTTGGATGCGCGGGGGCCTCACGCTAGACTCCCGGCCGCTGCTGCCCTCGCCCCGGTGAACGCGCAGATGACGACTGAATCGAAGGACCCCCTGTCGAACGACACCCCGAAGCCGCTCTCCGGCCCCGAGATGCTCGAGCGGGCCACTGAGGGCTTCAACCTGTTCCAGGATGGCCAGTTCAGCGAGTCGCTCGCGATCTTCCAGACGCTGGCGGCCATGGACTCGACCGAGGCCTACTTCCAGACGGCCCTGGGCGCCTGCTTCCTGGCGCTCGAGGACCTGGAGCAGGCCGTGTCGTACTTCAATCGCGCCATCGAGTTGGATCCCTCGGACCTCACGCCGTTCGTGAACCGGGGCGAGGCGTATCTCCGGCAGGGCCGGGTGATGGACGCGGCCCAGGATTTCCAGCACGCCGTGTCGCTGGACCCGGAGAACAAGGACCCCTTGAGCAACCGCGCCCGGATGCTCGCCGCCGCAGCGCTGGAGAGCGCCGAGGAGGCTCAGGCCTCCGACGGTGCCTCGGGCGCCGCCTCCCGTTCCTGAGCTTCAGGAACTTCCTCTCTCCGCCGCGGGCTGCCCCCTTGGGGTCGAGGGCCCGCGCGGACTAGGATGGCAGCCCGCCGATGGCTACCGCCGACCCGAACAGCTTCCTGTCCAAATACTCCGACATCGTCCTGGCGATCGTGGTCGTGGCCATCGTCGGGATGATGATCGTCCCGCTGCCCACACTGCTGCTGGACGTGCTGCTGACGCTCAACATCAGCATCTCGGTGGTCCTGCTCCTCATCTCGCTCTACGTGCCGGCTGCGCTGCACTTGTCGGTGTTCCCGACACTGCTGCTCATCACCACGATGTTCCGGCTGGCACTGACCATCTCCACCACCCGACTCATCCTCCTCACCGGTGACCCGGGTGAGGTGGTCGTGGCGTTCGGAAAGTTCGTGGTGCAGGGCAACTTCATCGTCGGAATGATCATCTTCCTCATTCTGGTGGTGGTGAACTTCATCGTCATCTCGAAGGGCTCGGAGCGCGTGGCCGAAGTGGCCGCCCGCTTCACCCTCGACGCCATGCCCGGCAAGCAGATGTCCATCGACGCGGACCTGCGCGCGGGCGTCATCGATCAGGACCAGGGCAAGAAGAAGCGCCGTGACCTGGAGCGCGAGAGCCAGCTCTTCGGCGCCATGGACGGCGCCATGAAGTTCGTGAAGGGCGACGCCATCGCGTCCATCATCATCACCGTCATCAACATCGTCGGTGGCCTCATCATCGGCGTGACCCAGAAGGGGTTGGCGGTGGGGGACGCGGCGCAGAAGTACACGCTGCTCACCATCGGTGACGGTCTGGTCGGCATGATTCCGGCCATCCTCATCTCCACCTGCGCCGGCATCATCGTGACGCGCGTCGGTGGTGAAGAGGAGGGTGCCCACCTCGGCAAGGACGTGGGCAGCCAGCTCACCGCGTACCCGAAGGCCATCGCCATCGCCTCGGGCATGCTCATCGCGCTCGGCCTCATCCCGGGTCTGCCCAAGATTCCGTTCTTCTTCCTGGGCGCGGGCGCGGGCTTTGGCGCCTGGAAGATGCTGAAGGCGAAGGATGCCGAGGCTGCTGGCGAGGATGCGCCTCCGTCCATGGAGATGGAGAACGGCACGCCGATGTCGTCGGAGCCGGCGCCCAAGGAGTCGATGAATCCGGACTCCGAGCTGTTCATCCCCGTGGTCACGCCCATCGTGCTCGAGGTGTCCGATGCCCTCGTGCCCTACGTGGACTCGCGGCAGGACAACGGCAAGTTCCTCTTCGAACTCGTCCCGTTCATGCGCGACGGCCTTTTCGTGGAGCTGGGCGTTCGCTTCCCGGGCGTGCGCGCGCGCGGCAACGGCTCGCTGCCGCCGGGCGCGTACCAGATTCAACTCAACGAGGTTCCCATCGTCACGGGCCAGGCCACGCTGGGCCACATCCTGGTCAACGACACGGTGGATCGCCTGCGGTTGATGAACATCCAGGGCTTCGAGGCGGTGAACCCCGCCACGCGTCAGCCCGCCGCGTGGGTGCCGGAGCAGTACCGCGAGACGCTGGAGGCCGCGGGCCTCACCACGTGGGACGTGCCTGGCTACATCATCCTGCACATGGCCGCGCTGCTGCGGAAGAACGCCCGCGAGTTCGTGGGCGTGCAGGAGACGCAGACGATGCTGGAGCAGTTGGAGAAGGCCTTCCCCGCCATCGTCAAGGAGGTGGTGCCGAAGGTCGTCAACGTGCTCAAGCTGACGGACATCCTGAGCCGCCTGACGGAGGAGGAGATCTCCATCCGCGACCTGCGCGGCATCCTCCAGGCCCTGGCGGAGTACGGGCAGGTGGAGGCGGACAACGTCATGCTCACCGAGCATGTCCGTGCCTCGCTGCGCCGCTACATCTCGCACAAGTACGCGCGCGGCACGGGGACGCTGGTCGTCTACCTGTTGGATCCGCAGATCGAGGAAGCGATCCGCAGCTCCATCAAGCGGACCTCGGCGGGCGCGCACCTCGCGCTGGAGCCGGAGATCGCCGCGGAGATCGTCCAGGCCGTACGCTCGGAGTGCGGACACCTGCCGCCCAGCGCGCAGCGCCCGGTCATCCTCACCGCCATGGACATCCGGCGCTACGTCCGCAAACTGCTGGAGTACGAGTTCACGCCGTCGTTCTCCGTGCTCAGCTACCAGGAGCTGTCGCCGGACCTGAACATCCAGCCGGTCGCTCGCATCTCGACCTCGCGGTAGTTCCTCGCGCGAAGGCCGGCCCCCTCAAGTGGGCCGGCCCGCGCTGCTCCGCAAACACAATGGCGCTGCCGCGCACGCGAAGACACGTGCTCGCACGCACCTCGTTCGAATCGCTCGCGAGGCGCAGGACGCGTTGCTGCGCGATGTGCTCGTGCGAGCCTCGCTGCGCGTGTGTGGCTCGCGAGGCGGCGTGTGGGCGTTGCCTCGCGATGCCCTGGTGAGCGCTTCCTGCCGGGCAGGCTCACGCGATGCGCTGGGGTGGTGCTCGCGCGGGCGGCGCCGGAGCGCTCAGGCTCCGACGAGCACGGCGATCATCAGGATGAGGAAGACGAGTCCCACGACGCCCATCACGACGAGCGGCACGAGCTTCTGCTTGTCCCCGAGCGCGGCCCGGATGCCGCTGGGCGCGGCGGGCTCGGGCTCAGGTTCCGGGGGCGGCGGCTCGGGCTCGGGGGGCGGCTCCGGCGCGGGCTCTTCCGCGGGCGGGGCGGGGTCTTCCGCGGCGGGCTCGGGAGCAGGCTCCTCGGCGACAGGCGCGGACTCCTCGGCGGACTCCGTGGCCTTGGCGTCGCGGCGCACGGCGGACGGACGGGGAGGGGAGGGCGCTGGGGCCGGCGCGGCCACGTCCGCCGAGAGCGAGACGGACTCTTCCGCGGGCTCGGTGGGGTCCACGTAGAGCAGTCGCGTGCTGCCCACCTCCAACTCGTCGCCGTCCTTCAGCGCCTTGCGGTTCACCCGCTTCTTGTTGACGCGAATGCCGTTGCGGCTGCCCAGGTCTTCCACGTGCGTGCCGGACCAGTCACGGCGCACCTTGGCGTGGCGACGCGAGACGAGGTCGTCCTTCAGGACGATGTCCGCCTCTTTGTCGTCCCGGCCGAAGACGAACTCCTTGGCGTCGGAGATCTCGATGCGCTGGCCTTCGCGCGGCCCGTTCATGTAGCGCAGGTAGCGCTCATCCGAGTTGGCCAGCCCGCGCATGACGTCCTTCACCATGCCCCGGGCGATGAAGGACGTCTTCTCCGAGCCCGACTCTGCGGCCAGCTCCGTCACGCGATCGAAGCGCACGTCGTACTGCGCGACCGCGATGACGTCCCCGTTGCGCAGCAGGCGCTTCTCGCCCTTGGGCAGGGCCTTCCCGTTGATCTGCGTGCCGTAGGCGCTGCCCAGGTCCTCCAGGAAGTAGATGCTCCCCTCCTGGACGATGCGCGCGTGGTTGCGCGACACTGCCTGCTGTGGGAGCACGATCTGGCAGGACTTGTCCCGGCCCAGGGTGATGACCGCGTCGTCAAGGACGACCTCGGTGCCTGGGCTCGCCCCTGCGTCGCTGCGCTGCGTGACGGTCAGACGAACGCTCATCGCGAAGAGTCGATACCAGAGGGAACGGGCGGGCCTAGAAGGCGGCGCTGTTGAGGAACTTCTCGCACGTCTGGTACTCGGTCGGGAACTCCTCGGACGTGCCGTACTTCATGAAGTTCTTGCACGCGGCCTCGGCGTGCTGCTGCTTGTGGGCCTCGGAGAAGATCTGGAAGAGGCCGAAGTGGCAGGGCGCGAACTTCGCGTCCAGCTTCACGCACTTGCGGTAGGCGCCTTCCTCTTCCGCGAGCAGGCCCTTGTCCTTGTACTGGCGCGCGAGCAGGTACAGCGCCGGGGCGCTGTTCTCCGCCGTCTGGGTGTCCTTCAGCTCCTTGAGGGCCGAGTCCGTGAGCGCCGCCTTGCGCTGGGCGACCGCCAGGTTGTTGAGGCAGCTCGAGTTCTGCTCGTCCAGGCGCACGCAGTTGCCGAAGGCCTCACGCGCCTCGACGAAGCGGCTCTGCTCCAACAGCACGGTGCCCAGGTCGTGCCACACTTCCGTCGCGTCCGGGGTCAGCTGCGCGGCCTGCGCGAGGTGGTCGGCGGCCGTGTCCAGGTCGTGCTCCTGGAAGGCGATGATGCCCAGGTTGTGGTGCGCGTTGGAGATGTTCGGATTGACGGCGAGGATGGTGTTGAACTCCTTCTTCGCCTGCTCCATCTTCTCCATCTTCATGTAGGTGAGCCCGAGGTCGTAACGCGACTCGAGGTTGTCCGGGTTCACCTGCAGGGCGCGGCGGAAGTTGTCGTGCGCCTTTCCGTAGGCACCTTCCTCCAGGTAGATGGCGCCCAGGTTCTGGTACGACTGGAGGTGCTCCTGGTTGTAGCGCAGGGCCTTGATGAAATACTCCTTGGCCCGCTTCTTGTCGTCCATGCCCATGGCGATGAGGCCCTTGTTCGCCCAGAGGTCCGCGTACTGCGGCGAGAACTCCAGACCCAGATCGCAGTAGACGGTCGCGCGCTGGTAGTCACCCTTTTGCAGTTCCTGGGCGCACAGCTCGTTGTTGATCAACGCCCGCTCATGCGGCGGGGGGGTATTCAAGCAGGCAGCCAAGGGCAGCATGGCGGCGACCGACAGCGCGAGGACAAGGCGGCGAAGACGCATGGCGGCCCGAGTGTAGGAGAGCGCCCCCCCGTGAAGCAATGTCCGGGTGGGCCTGAATCCGAGCTGTTTTCCGAGGGTTAGGCTGGCGTTAGAGTCCGCTGCCATGCGTACCTTCTTCTTCTCTGTTGCCGTCGTCGCCGCCCTGCTGGGCGCGACTCCCGCCCGGGCGCAGTTCGCCAATCACAGCATCGGCGTCTCGCTGGGCTACATGGACTTCAAGCGGACCGCGGGCCTCGAGGGCACTCCGTTCCTCGGGATTGATGCGAGCCTCTACATCGAGAGCGGCTTCGAGCTGGTGTCGCTCACGAAGATCATGTTCCCCCGCTCCGTCGCCGACGATAAGCGCGTGGTGGGCCTGGCCCCGTCCCTGGGCATCCGCTACCTGTTCATGGAGGAGTCGATCCGGCCCTATGTCGGCTCGGACATCAGCTACCTGGTGGTCCTCAAGAACACGACGAGCAACTTCGTGGGCATCGGGCCCAACGTCGGCGTGGACTACTTCGTCAGCGACACCGTGAGCATGGGCATCCGGGCGCAGTACAACTTCTACATCGCCCTCAACGAGAAGACGCAGAAGTCGCTGACGGCCTCGGCGGGCGTGGCGGCGTACTTCTAGCGCCGGAGTTCCGCGCCGGGCGCGGCAGCAGGGCCGTGGCCACCAGGAGCGTCCACTTCTCGTCCGAGAGGTGGGCCGGCTTCTCCATCGCCAAGGCATCTTGTAGCCGCGCCCCGAGCGCCGAGAACAGCCGAAGGCGGGCCTCGATGCCCAGCTCCTCGCGGCGCACGGCGGCCGACAGCACCAGCTCCCGCTCCTCGGTGGTGAGCCGCTTCACCCGCGAGACGAACAGCGGATCCGCCAGGAGGCCCTCGTCCCCCGTGGTGCCCAGCGCCGAGGGCACCTTGAGGCGTCGCTCGCGCACGACGATGGTCCCCGCCAGCAGGTCGCCCAGCCGCTGGTTCGAGCGAGACGCCATCGCCGCCACGCCGCCCACCAGATAGAAGAGCGGCAGTCGGTCCACTGGCCGCGCCAGGTTGCGCAGCGCCGCGTGGTAGAAGCCGATCCGCACGCCGCTCTCCTGGATGACCCGCAGGCCCATGATGCGCTTGCCCACCGTCTGGCCGCTCCACGCGGACTCCAGCGCGATGGCGTAGCCCCAGTCGATGAGGAAGTAGACGACGATGGCCAGGGCGCTCGCGAAGCCCGGGAAGACGACCATCGCGAACTGGAGGCCGATCAACACCACCGCCGTGCCCACGAGCACCAGCAGCGCGTCCAGCAGCCAGGCGAGGAGGCGCGAGTACACGCCCGCGAGCGTGAAGCGGAATTCGACGTATTCAGGAGTCAGCACCGTGTGGGTGCCGTCGAGCAGGGTATCGCTGGCGGGCGTCACCGGACCAGTGTAGGGCAGCCGCCGCGCGCCGTGGCGGTCCACGGTGTCGATGTTCGCTCCGAGCACCTTGTCCCTGGAGGGGGGCTGGGTGTTATTCCCGGCTGTCGGGGTGT
Organism: Myxococcaceae bacterium JPH2; assembly: GCA_016458225.1. Lineage (NCBI taxonomy): Bacteria > Pseudomonadati > Myxococcota > Myxococcia > Myxococcales > Myxococcaceae > Myxococcaceae bacterium JPH2. Next base: position 196,590 of record JAEMGR010000012.1, read on the forward strand.
TGGTCTATCCTCCCAGGACTCCCGTACCCGTGGCCGCCCCGACCCCCTCATCTGCCTGGAACCGCCGCATCGTGCCGGCGGCCGCCTTCCAGTTCGCGCTCATCGCGGGCGTGACCCAATTGAAGACGGCCGCCAACGCGTTGGTGTTGTCGCGCTTCGAGTCCCAGGCCCTGCCGTACCTGTACCTGCTCGGGGCCTTGATGACGGCGGCGCTCACGATGCTGCCTCGGGGGAGGCCGTCGTCTGCGACGGAGTCTCCCGGACTGCTGACGGGCTTGGGGGGAGTCATCGCGCTGGGCCTCGCGGCGGCGCTGTCAACGGGGCAGCGCATGCCGGCGCTGGCGCTGTATCTGTTCGCGGACACGTTCAGCACGTTCGTGTCGCTGCGCTTCTGGGGGCGGATGGCCTCCGCGTTCGATGCGCGTGAAGCGCGGCGCGCCTTCACCGCGCTCAACGGGTTCGCGATGGGCGGCGGCATCGTGGGCGGTCTGCTCGTGCAGGGGCTGGCGCTTCCCCTGGGGACGCCCGCGGTGGTGGCCAGCGGCGCGCTGAGCTTGCTGGCGGCCGGGGCCATCTTCCATCACCTGTACAAGACGGCGCCGCCGCCTCCTCCTCCGGGCACGCGCCCGCTGGCGGCTTCATTCGCGGCCTGGGGCTATCTGGCGCAGAGCCCCTACGCGCAGGTGCTGGCGGCGCTGGGTATCGCGTTCGCAGTGCTGTCGTCCTTTGTCGACTACCTCTTCCGCCTCCGCGTGGAGGGGACGCTGAGCGAGGACGGGCTGGCGGCGCTCTTCGGGCAGCTCCAGCTCTGGATTGGCCTCTTCTGCGTCGCCTTCCAGCTCCTCGCGGCGGAGCGGCTCCTCAAGCGACTCGGGCTGCTCACGTACCTGGCGCTGGTGCCCATGGTGCTGGCGCCACTCGCCATCGCCACGCTCGTCACGCCGCGCCTGTGGCCCGTGCACCTGCTGCGGCTGGTGGAGACCGCGGTCAGCTATTCCATCCTGCCGGTGGGCATCCAATTGCTCTACGCGGCGCTGCCCGATGGCCACCGCGAGGGGCTTCGCAGCGCGGTGGACGGGCTCTTGCGCAAGGGCGGCGTGGTGCTGGCGGGCCTGCTTCTCATCGGCGCGGGACGTGCCGCCAACGGTCTGACCATGGCGGTGGCGGTGGTGGCCCTGTGCGCGGCGCTCGGTGTGCTGCTGCTCGTGCGCCTCAAGCCCGCCTATGTGTCCGCGCTGGGCGAGCAGGTGGGCGCGCATGAAGAAGAAGACGTCGAGCTGCGGGGCGAGGAGGAGCGGCTGCTGGTGGAGTTGCTCAACGCCAGCGCGCCCGAGCGCGTGCTGCGCGCGTTGGACATGCTGGCCCAGGCCGAGGTGCCGCTGAGAGCCCACGTGCCCGCGCTGCTGCGCCATGCGCACGAGCGGGTGATGGAGCGCGGTGTCCAACTGGCGCTGGACCTGGATGCGCGGGAGCTGGCGCCCACGTTGGAGCGGTTGGTGGAAGAAGGGCCACGGCGCCCGCGAGACCTGGCGGTCTGGGCCCTGGCGCAGCTGTCCCCCGAGCGCGCCGCGCGACTCTTGCCACCCTTGCTGAGCAGCCCGGACGCGGGACTGCGATGCGCGGCCATTGGCGCGCTCGTGCGCACGCAAGGGAGTGCCGCCGCGCTGGAGTCCTTGCAGGAACTCCTGGCGCGTGGCGAGCAAGCACCCGTGGCGGAGCGGCGCGAGGTGGCGAAGCTGCTCGGGAGACTCAAGGACACGCGCTTCGCATCACCCTTGTCGCGCTACCTGGACGACATGGATGTCTCCGTGCGGCGCGTGGCGCTGGCGGCGGTGGGCGAGGGCGGCTACGTGGAGCTGGCGCCTCGGCTCCTGCCATTCCTCACGTGGCGCGAGGAGCGGCGTGCGGCCCGCGAGGCGCTCGTCGAACTGGGCGACGCGCTGACGCCCTTGTTGGAGCTTCAGCTCAACAACAAGGGGGCGCCCCTGGCGATGCGGTTGCAACTGCCTCGCGTCCTGCGAGGCATTGGCTCGTCGGCCGCGCTCAACGCGCTGCTGTTCTCCAACGTTCGTGATGACGCGAGCCTGCACTTCCGCATCGGAGCGCAGCTGTCTCGGCTGCGCGATGAGCACCCTGAGCACCCGGTGGATGTCGAGCGCGTGCGCGAGGCACTGGGGCGGCGGCGCGATGCGTATCGGCAGCTCGTGGGTGTGTTCCGCGACGTGCGCGCGGCCCTGGGGGATCGCTCGCTGTTGACGCGCGCGGTGGGGGACCGGCTGGACCAGGCGCTGGAGTTGTCCTTCTTCTTGTTGGGACTCCTGCATCCGCCGCAGGCCATGCGCCGCATCCACCAGCACCTCGTCGGGCACGACGGACGACGCCGGGCCTACGCGCTGGAGTTGATGGAGAACCTGGTCGACGAGGCCGACCGCGAGCTGGTGATGGAGCAGGTAGAGGCCCACCACCGCGAGCTTCCGCCCGGAGCCCCGGGACGGCTGTGGCGCAGGCTGGCCGCGTTGGTGCAGAGCGAGGACGTGGTGCTGCGTGCATGCGCGCGGCACGTGGCTCGGTTGAACGGGCTGGATGTGTTGCCGCAGGAGGGTGACTTGAGCGACCGCGTGGTCCAACGGATGTTCGCCCTCGAGGGCGTGAGTGTCTTCTCGCAGAGCGACGTGGACGACATCGCGGCCATCGCCGCCGTTGCTCGCGAGGCCTCGTTCCGCGCAGGCGAGCGCATCTACAGCCAGGGCGACCCCGGAGACGCGCTCTACGTCATCGTCGATGGCGCCGTGGATGCCCTGCGCAACGGCGAGCACGTGCTGCGCTTCCAGAGCAAGGAAGCCATCGGTGAGGTCAGCCTCCTGGATGGCGCTCCTCGGCCCACCGACATGGTGGCGGCGCTGGATACGCGGGTGCTCGTCATCGACCGGCGAGACTTCCTCGACCTGCTCGCGGACCGGCCCGAACTGCTCACCGGCTTCTTCCGCTCGGTAAGTCAGCAGTTGCAGAGCGTCATCGACCTGCCCGCGCTTCGCGAGGCGGGTGGGCGCTTGGAGCTGGGCGCGCAGCCTGCGGCGACCCATCCCGCACCGATGGCTCAGGGCGGAGTCGTGCCCTCGGGTGGCACGCCTCCCGAGGCGTAGTCGGTTTGGGCCTTAGTCCAGCGCGGCTTCGGGCGCGGGCGCGGTTTCCGTCGCGGGCTCGGTGGCTTTCTGGGCCACGAGCAAGTGGGCCGAGGAGACGGGAATGAGGGGCCGGGTGAAGAACTTGAGCGGCGGCACCGAGCCGACAAAGCGCACCAGCGCGAGCCCCGCGTAGGACCAGGGCAGCTGCTCCATTGCCGCCATGGGGGAGCGGACCTCGTTCGTCACGCGCCGCAAGAGTCGCCCGTAGGCGCGCGGCAGCCCCCACCGAAAGCCGGGCACGTGCGTGGTGACCCAGTCCCAGCCACGCAGGAACCACGGGTCCGCGGGCGCGGGGTTCTCCCAGGCACGCGCGCTCTTGGCCGCGGTGTAGACGCACAGCCACCAGAGTCCCCAGAGAGAGCTGAGGGTGGTGAACACCTCGTGCTTGAACGGGAACGGCGCCGCCAGCAGCGCCGCGAAGGGGAGACCCACGGCGAAGTGGATCAACGCGCGGATCCGCCGCTTCAGCTTGCTGCGCAGCCACACCGTGTTGAGGCGCACGCGCGGCGAGAAGGGGTCGTCTTCCGCAGGGACTCCCGTCAGCAGGCTCGCGTCGCGCGCGATGGCCGTGTGGTAGTCGCGCGACAAGGCGAGGACGATCCACTGGGCGATGTGCATGGTGCCGAAGAGCGCGGCCCAGAACGCAATGCTCCCGGTCGTGAAGCCGTGAGACGGCGGCTTGTCGATTTTGGCTTCGAGCGAGTTCGCCGCCGCGTTGATGGCTTCATCCAGGTCCGCCCCGTCCTCGTCGTCATCGCTGTCGTCCGAGTCGACTTCGGGGGCTTTCTCGTGGAGGTGTTCGTCGACGGCTGTCGCGTGCGGTGGCGCGGAGGGGATTTCGCCTTCGTGCGGCGTCCCTCCGGGTGGGGGCGCGTGCGTGCCGGACGCCTCGTGCTCCCCTCGCGCGGACTCCTCCGCGGAGCGGGTGGCCTCCTGGACCAGTGCACTCACCGCCTGCGCCAGCGCCATGGGCGAGCCGCCATCGGCCAGGGCCTCGGCTGAGCGCTGGGTGGCAAGCGCGGCTGCCTCCAGCTTGGGGTCCTTCGCCTGGGCTCGGGCCTTGGCGCGCTCACGAATGGCCTCGGCGCGCTCGCGAATGGCCTCGGCGCGCTTGCGCTGCTTCTCCGCCCGGACCTGGACGTTCCTGGGCGGGGCATCGTCGTCGTCCGAGTCGCTCTGGTTGATGCCCGTGAAGACGAGGGCCACGAGCAGCGTCGCGGCCGTTTGCATCAGGCAGACGCGCAGATAGCGGCGCTGCGCCTCCGGGGTGCGCAGGACCTCATGCGCGATGTGGAAGGGCAGGCTCAACCCATGGACGAACTGACGCAGCCAACCGCGCGGCGTCTGGCCCCTCCAGGACTGGAAGTGTCCCGCGCCATCGCGCACTTCGTCCCAGAGCTGCTGGGCACGTGCCGAGACGTCTCCGCTACCTCGTAAATGCCTGGAATTCTTACCTTCCGTACCGGCCATCGCCCCCACGCTACCACGCCTTGAATGTGCTAAAGGCGGTGCCGTGAGCCAGAAACTTCCTCTCTTCCGTCCGTCCCGTCGTTCCCCAAGCCAGCCTCGGCTGTCGTCCGGTGCGCTGGTCCTCGCCCTGGGCGCACTCGTTGGCTGTGAGAAGAGCGCTCCTCCGGCACCGCCTCCGCCCGCCGCGGCCCAGGCCGAGGTGCAGGCCAAGCCCACGGTTCCTCCCGAGGTCACGCTGCTCGTGACGGGGGGCGCGTGGGGGCAGCTGCTGCCCGCCGATGGCAAGGGTGGCGCGGCCGAACTCATGGGGCGCTGGGTGACCGAGGAGAAGCACTGCCCGGGCCCGCTGAAGGATGGACAGGCCTCGTGCCCGGACTCCGGGACGCTGGCGCTCGCGACGGGTGACCATTGGAACGGTCCGGCCATCTCGTCCTTCTTCCTGGGCGCGCCGACGGCCGAGGTCATGGGCCACATGGGCTATGCGGCCTCCGCGCTGGGCAACCACGAGCTGTCGTTCGGCAAGGAGCCCTTCCTCAAGAACCGCGCCGCGGGTGGCTTCCCGTTCCTGGCCGCGAACTTGAAAGTGAAGGACGCCTCGCTGGCGGGTGACCTCTCGGTTCCGGCGTTCCAGGTGTTCGAGCGGCGGGGCTTCAAGGTGGCGGTGGTGGGCCTCACCTCGGCGAAGACGGTGCGCACGGCGATGTCCGGCCGCGCCGAGGGCCTCGAGGTGACGCCGCCCGCCGACGCGCTGGCGGTGGCGATTCCCGAGGCGCGCAAGGCGGGCGCCGATGCCGTGGTGGTCGTCGCGGACATGTGCCCCACCGAGTTGGAGGCCGCGGTCACCAGTCACCCCGAGTGGAAGCTGGCGCTCGTGGCCGGTGGCCGGTGCCATCAGTCGACCGAGCCCAAGAAGGTGGGGGACACCACGTTCGTGTCCCTGCGCCGCGGGTTCGAGAACTACGCGCGCACGCGCATCACCTTCGACGCGGCGAAGCCCGCGGGTGAGAAGGTGAAGGCCGCGGAGACCCAGGTGGTGGACGTGGCCGGTGGCACGCCCGACGCGGAGACGGCGAAGATCATCTCCGGTTGGAAGGCGAAGATCGACGAGGTCCTGGGCCAGCAGATCGGTTTCAGCAAGGCGGGCATCGCGCAGGACTCGCCGCAGATGGCGAAGTGGGTCGCGGGCTCGGTGCGGGACGTGCTTGGCACGGATGGCGTCATCCTCAACAAGGGTGGCATCCGTGGCGCGCTGCCGGCGGGCCCCATCACCCGCGGCACCGTCTACTCGGTCATGCCGTTCGAGAACTCGCTCATGACCGTGAAGCTGAAGGGCGCGGACCTGGTCACCCAGCTTGCGAACCCGAACGCGCTGGTCGCGGGCTTCACCGCGGCGGGCAAGGGCAAGTTCAAGGACGCGAAGGGCAAGGCGATCGACCCGAAGGCCGAGTACACCGTGGCCACCATCGAGTACCTCTACTTCGGCGGTGACGGCTTCGAGTTCGAGAAGTTCGACAGCGAGCCGACCGAGACGGGCATGGCCTGGCAGACGCCGGTGGTGGACTGGACGCAGAAGCTGGCGACCACCGAGTCGAAGCCGCTGGAGAAGCAGCTGAAGTAGCAGGGCGCCTCCCTCGGAGGCCCGTTGCTCCCGAAGCGCCGGTGGGTTCCTGAACTGGAACCCCCGGCGCTTCTTCGTTGCGGGGCGATGGCCGCGCGGGACTCAGGGTTTCGGGGTGGAGGGCTTGGCGCAGGCTGCTTCGTACTGCGCCCGCCGCTGCTCCAGCGTTCCGCGGAACGTGGCCGGCGCTCGCTCGTGAATCATGTCCACGGCGCGCTGCTGGAGCGCGAGCGCTTCCGGGCATCGGTGGGTCTGGAAGAGCAGGGCCGCGTAGGTGTCCAGGATGGCGGAGTCCCCGGGCTTGAGCGCGACCGCGCGGGCGGCGGCGGCGAGGCCTCGCTCCGGGTGCGTCGTGTTGGCGTAGAACCAGGCGAGGCCGTTGTGGGCCGTGGGGCTGTCAGGGAGCAGCTCCACCGCGCGCTGGAAGGCCTTCTCTTGTTCCTCGGCCGCGCTGCCAGTCGCGCGCAAGGACTCCGCCAGCATCAACCACGCCCGGCCATCCTCAGGGTGTTGCTGCACGAGGGGTCTGGCGCGAGCCAGTTGCTGCTCGGGCTTCTCGAGAGTCTCCGCGTACAGCTGGTTGGCGGCGACGCTCGTGGAGTCCTCCTTCAACGCCTGGGCCAGTTCCCGCTCGAAGAGCGCCTGGGTCTCCTGGGGCGTGCGGGTCGAGGGCGCCAGCTTGAACAGGCGCGCTCGCACGCTGTGCACCTCCGCCGGCGTCATCGGGTGCTCCTGCACCTGGGGATTCACCGCGGGAAGTGGCTGGGTGAGGACGGCGTAGCGACCGATCTGGATGTAGTTCGGGAGGCCCTCACCTGGATTCGGCACACCCTTGAACGCCGCGCTGTAGGCGTTGCGAGGCTCTTCGCCCCGGGCCAGTCGGTTCTCGAAGTCCGCGAAGCGGTCGCCGTGCTCGTTGATGAGGTAGTGGACCCAGAGCCAGGCCGAGGCGTAGTGCCGCCGCTGCTCTGCTGCGTCGAGATCGGTGTTCTTGTCCCAATCCCACAGCTCCTCCACGCTCAACCACCCATGGGCACGCAGGTAGCCCACGTTCCGGAGGTCGACGCGGCCGAGGACCACGTCGCGGGTGCTCGGCTTGATGGTGACGGTCTCCAGGTACTCGGCCAGTCCTTCGGCGAGCCAGCGCGGCTGGCGTGGCAGGGCGAACGCGCTCAGGTAGTGCGCCAGCTCGTGCGCCTGGGTGGCCTTGTCCCCCGAGGTGTCCGCGAACAGATACCCACCCGCTCCGGTCATCACCATCGTCAATCCCGTGGTGGTGATCGCCACGAATCCACCCACCTGGTCATGCGCGAACTCCCGCAGCTCCTCCAGGTTGCTCACGAGGATGACGTCCAGCGTCCCGGGCGGATCGAACTGGTCGCCCCACGCGAGGAGCAGCGAGCGGCGGAACTCCTCCATTTCCACCGCGGACTTCGCCGCCGCCTTCGAGTCCAGGTTCGTCTGGACTCGGAAGTGCTGGCTGCGCACCTCACGCCAGGGTCGGCCTCCCTCCTCGGGACACAAGGCGCGAGACGTCGCGCAGCCGGACCCCAGTGCCACCATTCCCACCAAGAGACATGTCCATCGCCAGGTCATCCGCGCGTTTTCCCATGAGGCTCGCGCGGGGCGGAAGGGCGCGCGGATGCGGTAGACTCGCGCGCCATGGAGATGGCGGAGTTCATCGAGTCGCGCCGGCCGCGCTGGGAGAGGCTGGAGTCCCTGCTGGACAAGTCGGAGCGCGGTGGGTTGCGCGGGCTCAGCCTGGAGGACGCTCGCTCGCTGGGTCGGCTCTACCGGGCCGCCTCCAGTGACCTGCTCTGGGTTCGCGCGCGCAGCGGCTCCGCGGACGTGAGCGCCTATCTCAACGACCTCGTGGGGCGGGCGTACGCGCTCACGTATCCAGGACAGCGGCCTCGGTGGGCGGATGTCTGGGGCTTCGTGTCGCGCGGCTTCCCGGCCGTGCTGCATCGCGAGTGGCGCATGTACGTGGCCGCGGTGCTGCTCATGCTCGCGGGCGTCGGCTTCGGCTACGTGGGCATGATGGTGGACCCGGATGCCGCGCAGTACCTGGTGCCGGCTGACCACCGCGAGTTGGACCCCGCCGCGCGTGCCGACCGCGAGGCCTCGGGCGAGGGCATGACAGTGCAGGACCAGGCCCAGTTCTCGTCCTTCCTGTTCACGCACAACATCCAGGTGGCGTTCTTCTGCTTCGCGCTCGGCGTGACGCTGGGACTGGGCACCGCGGTGATGTTGTTCGTCAACGGCCTGTTCCTGGGCGCGCTCGCGCAGGTGTACGCGGCCAAGGGCTTGGCGGGGTGGTTCTGGGCGTGGATCCTTCCGCACGGCATCCCTGAGATCACCGCCATCTGCATCGCGGGCGCGGCCGGACTCGTCATCGCGCGGGGAATGGTGGCGCCTCAGGGCCTCTCTCGCCGCCAGGCGCTTCGGCAGGAGGCCATCACCGCGGTGAAGCTGCTGTTCGGAACGCTCGCGTTGTTCGTGCTCGCGGGTTGTATCGAAGGTTCCATCTCCCAGATTCATCCGCCGCGGCTTTCGGTGGCGTTCAAGATCTCCTTCGCGCTGGTGGTGGGCGCGGGCGTGTACGCCTACCTGCTGTCGGACTGGCTGCGCGGCGTGAAGGCGGAACGCACGCCGAGCTGACGGCGCGCCGTGTCCGGACAGGGCTCCCAGCCCGTGATAGACCGCCCGCGTGCCCGAGTCGCCTCGCCTGTCCCTGCCTCCGCTGCCCGCTGAGCCGGAGGTCGTCATCGAGTGCCCGCGCTTCTCGTTCACGAAGCGCCGCGCGGACGGAACCGTCGACTTCGTGTCCCCCGTGCCGTGCCCGTACAACTACGGCTCCATCCCGGGCCTCGTCGCGGACGATGGTGACCCGCTGGACGCAATCGTCCTGGGTGCACGCCTGCGCCGTGGCAGCCACGTGCGAATGCGCGTGGTCGCGGTGCTTGGCTTCGTCGACTCGGGACGCGGTGACCCGAAGGTGGTGTGCAGCGCCCGGGGCCTGAGCCGCGTCCAGCGCCTGGGGCTGGAGGCGTTCTTCCGCATCTACGCCATCTTCAAGCGCGTGCTGCACCTGGCGCGCGGAAACGCCACCGACACGCGCTTCGTGGGGTGGCTGCCGCTGCCCGTGACGCTCGCCGACGGCGCTACAGGACGCCTCGGGCCTTGATGTCCAGGTAGCGGTTCACGGCGGCCAGGTGCAGCTCGTCCGGCTGCACGTCCAGCATCTGCACGCCGCCTTGGCTCACTCGGGCCTTGAGCACCTCGCGGTCCGCGAGCAGCTCCGAGGCGACGGCGTGCTGGAAGGCTTCTTCTGCGCTGGGCGGAGGGGTGGCCAGCAGCTTCTGGAGGGCGGTGTCCTTGACCGACAAGCACAGCGGCACGTGCCGCCGCGCCAGTCGGTGCAGCGGCGCGACGAGCGTGGAGGCCTGCTCCTCGTCGAGGAAGTCCGTGAAGACACACAGCAGGCTGCGCCGCGCCAGCCGGACGTTCAGCTCCTTGAAGAGCGCCAGGTAGTCCACGTACGTGAGGCTCGGCGTGACGGAGTAGAGCGCGTCGACAATCTTCCGGTACTGCCCGCGCCCGGCCGCGGGAGGCAGGTATGTCTTCACGCCATCCGCGAAGACCGCCAGCCCCACGCGGTCCCCATTGCGCACCGCCACGAAGGCCAGGAACAGGGCCGCGTTCACCGCGTGGTCCAGCTTGGTGAGACCGTCCACTCGCGCGGCCATGGCTCGGCCTGAGTCCACGCAGATGAGCAGCGTCTGCGAGCGCTCCGCTTCCATCACCCGCGTGACGGGCTTGCCTCGGCGCGCGGTGGCCTTCCAGTCCACGTCGCGCACGCTGTCGCCTTGCGCGTAGTCCCGCAGGCGCGCGAACTCGCTGCCTCGCCCGTCGCGGCGAAGCTGCCGCAGTCCCAGGTTCACCAGGTCCAGCGCCGCTCCGGACAAGAGGAGCCGGCTGGCGCCGCGCAGGTCTGGGTAGACGGAGATGCTCTGGGCTGACGGATAGGTGCGCTCGTGGCGCATCAGCCCCAGCGGCCCCGCGACGCGCACGTGCACGTCACCGAAGCCGAACCGGCCTCGGCGCTCGGGCGTCACCCGGTACATCCAGCGCGTCTGGCTGTCTGGCGCGAGGCGCAGCAGGGCATCCTCGGGGATGGCGGTGAAGGACTCGGGGACGTCGTCCTTCACCTGCGCCACCACCGGACGACCCGAGCGCACCACGAAGCGCAGCTCGACCTTGTTGGGCACGCCGACGTTGAGGCGCTGCGGCAAGGTGCGCTCGACCGTCAGCCGCACCCGTCGCGCGAGCGCCAGGTCGAGCGCGGCGAGCGCGAGCGCCACCGCGTCCATGGCCAGCACCGCGCCTCCCAGCCCGGGGAAGAAGCCCGCTGCCGCCATGGGCAGCGCGAGCAGCGCGAGGAGCGCCCACAGGCGCCCAGTGGGAATCACCGCGGGACCTCCACGCTCTGCACCACCTCGCGCAGCACGTCCGAGGGCGTGGCGCCGTCCAGCTCCGCGTCCGGTGACAGGAGGAGGCGGTGCTTGAGCACGGGGCCCGCCAGGAAGCGCACGTCGTCTGGCGTGACGAAGCCGCGGCCTCGCAGCGCCGCGAGGGCCTTGGCGGCCAGCAGCAGGTGCACGCCCGCGCGAGGGCCGGCGCCCAAGCGGATCCGACCGGAGGTCCGCGTCGCGGCCACCAGCTTGCGGATGTAGGCCAGGACGGGCGCCTCCACGTTGACCTCGCTGAGCGCCGCACGCGCCGCCAGCAGGCCTTCCTTCGTCACCGCCGGACTCACGCCCGCGCGCGCCAGGTCACCCGAGTCGAAGCCTCGGTGCACCGACGCGAGGATGGCGTCCTCCTCGTCCGGCGCGGGATAGCCCACGTCAATCTTGAGCAGGAAGCGATCGAGCTGCGCCTCGGGCAGCGGATACGTGCCCTCGGACTCCACCGGGTTCTGCGTGGCGAACACGGTGAAGAGGGGAGAGAGCGCCAGGTGGCGGCCCTCCAGCGACACGCCGCGCTCCTGCATGGCCTCCAGCAGGGCGGACTGCGTCTTCGCGGGCGCGCGGTTGATTTCATCCGCCAGCAAGAGGTCCGTGAAGATGGGGCCGCGCACCAACACGAAGGACTGGGACTTCAGGTCGAACACGCTCGTGCCCAGGATGTCCGTGGGCATCAGGTCCGGCGTGAACTGGATGCGCTTGAAGTCCGAGCTGACGCTGCGCGCGAGCGCCTTGGCCATCAACGTCTTCGCGACGCCCGGCACGCCTTCCAGCAACACGTGGCCGCCCGCGAGGAGGCCGCACAGCATCAGCTCCAGCGGCTCGTCCTGACCGACGACGGCCTTGCGCACCTCGGCGAGCACGCCCTCGCGGATGGCGTGGGCCGCCTGCACGGCGGATCCGGCCGGGACGAAGGAGGGGACGGGAGGGGTGGCGTTCATGGCGTACCAGTGAGGGGCCGGGAGTGCCCGGCCGGGTGGATGCGCTCGCGCACGCGGGCGGCATGCGCGGCGAGTTGCTGGAGAGCGGTGTCGGTGGTCGCGGAGGTGGCTTCGTGCGCGACGGCCAGGAGTCCCTGGGCCAGGTCCTCGCGCCCTCGCGCGGTGAGGCCCTCCGCGACGGCGCGCGCCTGCGACTGGGCTTGCATGCCTGCGTACAGGGCGAGCTGCTGCGTCAGCCCCTGCGCGATGAGGCCGGCCGCGAAGGCGTGGTGGCGGCCCTCGCGGTACAGCCGCCCCATGGCGAAGAGGGCATCGGTGGCGCCCACGCGCACCGCCTCGGCGGGCGGATGCGGTCGGCCGAAGCGCTTGAGCGACACGGCCCACAGCGCCACGCCGAGCAGGAGCTGCGCGACGGCGAAGTGCAACCCATATCGGCGCGCGAAGTCGATGAGGGAGCGCTCGTTGGTGAAGCCGTGGTGGTACTCGTCGAACTCAATCGGTCGCGAGCCCATCGCGGCGAGCGTGCTCAACCAGAACTGCGCGTTGTCCGCGCGCGCGAGGGCCTGGTTCATCGCCAGCTCGGGCGCGCCGAGGATGAGCACGTGTCCCTGCCCGTGCGGAACGAGCGCCGCGACAGGCCTGTCCAGGCGCTCGTCGTCGAGCACCGGCACGGCGTCCTCGGGCAACCGCAGATACGCCTGCACTCGCGCCTCCACGCGCTGCACGCCGCGCGTGTAAGGCGTGGGCATCGCCGGCACCAGCGTGCGCATGGGCAGCGAGGTGTCCGCCTTGTCCAGCGTGACGTGAAGGGCATCCAGCAGCGGGTTCTCTTGCGAGCCCCACGGCACGTACACGAGCGTGCCGCCTGCCTCCACGCTCGCGAGGAGCTGCTTCAGCTCGGCGGCGTCCACGGGGTGGGCGCGGTACTTGTTGAAGCCGGTGTGGGGCGTCTCCTCGTCACTCAGCCCCGCGTCGTTCTGCGCGGCGAGCTGCGTCTGGTCGGGGTCCTCCTCGCGGGCGTCATCCATCTCCACCGACAGCAGCACCAGCGACGCGGGGCCGTTGACGAGGCGCAGGTCCGACATGCGGCGGACCACCGGCAGGCCACTCTCTTGCGCGAGCAGGAACAAGGCGCGCGTGCCGCTCTCTTCCGCACGGTAGGTCGACAGCGGATCCGCGAAGCTCGCGCGCGCGGCGCTCCGCACCAGGAGGGTGCCCAGCACCGCCGTCAGCACCAGGGCCCCGATGACGAGCAGTGGGAAACGGTCACGCACCGGAGGCCTCCGGCGTTGGCGCGAGGATGGGCGAGGTGAGCGCGCGGAACTCTCGGTAACCCTCGGCACCCACGTGCGTGTTGCCGTACCACGCGAAGTCGAAGCGGTACGTCAGCTCGCGGAAGGAGGGCCTCCACTCCGCACGGCCTCGGAAGGTGCGCAGGTAGTCCCAGTTGCTCAGCGTCACGTCGTACATGATGGCGCCGTCGCGGTGGAGCCGGGACAGCAGCGCCAGGTACAGGCTGCGCACCGCCTCGCGGTACTCGCCGCGCGCGGCCAGCTCGTCCGCGAGGTGGGCCCATCCCTCGGGCGGACGAGACAGCGCGTTCTGTGTATCGGCGGCCTGCGCGTCGGTGGCGATGGCCGTGACGTCGAGCGCGCCCTCGGCATCCTGGGGCGTGCGCGTGCGCAGCGTGCGGATCAACACCCAGGCCAGCACGCAGAGCGTCGCCCCGACGAGCACCACCACCAGCCCATTGGCCATGGTGCCCCCAGACATCCACGGCGCCATCGGGAGGTCGGGCGTCGGGGGCGGTTCCTGGCGCTTGAAGAGTTCGCTCAGCCACTTGTTCAGCCAGTCGATGAACTTGCTGAACCAGCCCGGCGGTGCAGGCGGCGCCGGCGGCTCGTTGACCTTGGGTTCGTCCGGAGGCGCGACCTGGAACTCAGGCCGCGCCAGGATGTCGCGCGCGCGCGCGGCCGCGTTCCGTGAATCGGCGTGGGGCGTCTGCTTCGCGGTGGCCAGGGCTTGATCCAGGCCTTGCTCCATCACGCTCAACGCCGCGTCACAGTCTTCTTCATCCTGGGCGAGGCGCTCCACGTGGCTCGCCAGTCGCTCCAGCGCTCCTCGCTCCGTGGCTTGCAGCGCGTCCACCGTGCCCAGCCGCGCGTCCTGCGCGACCTCGGGGGCCTCACAGGACCTCGCCACGGCCTCCAGGCGCTCGCGCACGCTCGGCGCGCCCTCGGCGTTCGCGGGCGTCCCCACGAGGAGCGTGCCCATCAGCACCAGCAGCATCGCGGCCACGCCCGAGTGCGAGCGCGCTGGCTCTCGCGGGGTGCTCCGAGGCGGGAGCTGCTGCACGGCGGCGAGCAGGTCCAACCCTTCCTGCCGCACGCGCCCGTCCACCAGCAAGAGCGTGGCCGTGGTCGCGCGCACGGGCTCGAACAGCGCGAAGGTGATGGCCACGAGGAACAGCAGCCAGGAGGGATTGTCCAGCGAGGCGAATCTCTCGGCGAAGGTGAGGTCCACGCCCAGGAGCTTGCGCCCGAGCAGCAGCAGGAAGTTGGCGCCGATGTGGAGGTTGAGCAGGGCGAACACCTGCACGGTCATGAGCAGCCGCACGCCCACCGCCGTGCCGCGGGCCGGGCCGAGCAACTGGGTGCACAGGGCATAGAGGCGCAGCGGACTGCCGCGCCCGTGCATGGTCACCGCGTAGCCCACGGACTGCGCGGACAGCACGATGAGCGAGATGCCCAGGGTGAGGGGCACGGTGATGACCTGGAACACGGCGAGGTAGGCCACCGCGATGAAGAGGCTGGGCGTGCGACCCAGCGCCGCGCGCAACGAGGGGCCCAGCGCGACCTCGGATTGCTTCCCCAGGAGGAGTTCCTGCACGTAGTGCGTGGCGGCTCCCTGGCACAGGCCCCTCAGGAACCACGCGAGGGTGAGCGCGAGGGTCGGCAGCGCGAGCGGCAAGCCTCGCTTCACCGCGTCCACCAGGTGCAACAAGGCGCCCACCACGGCGGCGCCACCTGGAAGGGTGAGGGCCCACACGCCAGCGTTGCGCGAGCACAGGCGCACCGCTGCGTCCATCAGGTCCACCGCGCCTCGGGGGCGCAGCTCCAGCGCGGAGACGGCCATCGCTCAGCTCACCACGTGTGCGGCGAGGAGGATGCCACCCCAGACGGCGGCCACGCCCATCAGCGCCAGCAGGACGTGGCCCACGCTCCAGTCACTGCGCGCGGCCGGCCCCTCCAGCGCCTGCAGGCGACGCTGGAGACAGGTGGCGCAGCGGTTGATGCCCTCGAACTGCGTGGTGCACTCGCGGCAGATGACCCGCCGGCACTCCACGCAGACGCCGAGGCCGGCGCGGTCCGGGTGGTAGTGGCAGCGGCCCGAGCCTTGAATCATGGCTCCACCTTACGCACACCCGGGCCCGCCACACCACCCCCGCGAGGGCCTTACAACTCGTCGAGGAACTCGTCGTTGTACGTGTAGCGCGACAGCCGTTTGACGAGCGCCTCCATGGCCTCCACCGGCTTCACGGCGAAGAGCATCTGCCGCAGCTTCTTCACCTTCTCGTACTCGCGCTGGGTGAAGAGCTTCTCCTCCTTGCGCGTGCCGGACTGGGCGATGTTGATGGCCGGGAAGACGCGCTTCTCCGCGAGCAGCCGGTCGAGCGTCACCTCGGAGTTACCCGTGCCCTTGAACTCCTCGAAGATGACCTCGTCCATGCGGCTGCCGGTGTCGATGAGCGCCGTGCCGATGATGGTGAGCGAGCCGGCCTCTTCCGTCGCGCGCGCCGCGCCGAAGATGCGCTTGGGGCGCTCCAGGGCTCGGCTGTCCACGCCGCCCGTCATGGTGCGGCCCGAGCTGTCGACTTCCTTGTTGT